>CAJUAS010000001.1:0-104153 GCA_910584395.1 uncultured Oscillospiraceae bacterium
TATTACACCGAGGGTGTGGCTTGGGCGGCAAAAGCCGGTGTGGTGAAGGGCATCAGCGAGGACATCTTTGCTCCTGACGACGTCATCACCCGGGAGCAGTTGGCGGTGATGCTGGCCCGTTACGCCAAGCTCATCGGCATGGACACCAAAGCTGATGTGAAGGCACTTGACCAGTTCGCTGACGGCGACACCACCGGAAGCTGGGCCGCCGACGGCGTAGCTTGGTGTGTGGCCAAGGGCATCCTCAAGGGCAAGGGCCAGAACAACCTTGACCCCACCGCCAAGGTCACCCGCGCAGAGGTGGCCGTCATGCTGGATCGCTTCATCGCCCTTATCAAATGACCGAGACAAAAGGCCCGCAGTCATCAGACTGCGGGCCTTTTCATGCCTGTTTTCAGGTGGTTTGCTCTTCCAGCAATCCGCGCAAATATGCGTGATATTCCTCCGCCACCCATTCGGGAGCTTCCGGCTTGACCAGACCGCCCAGCGCGGCCAGCCAGCCCCAGAACTGGGGAGACACCACCACGTCCAGCGTGACGGTGAAGCCTCCTTCTCGCGGCGCAAGCATCACGTCCCGGCCGAAGCGGTCTAAGATCACCCCTGCCGCCGCCTCCTGACAGCCCAGACGCACCCGCGCCGCCCGGCCGCTGAACATGGAAAAATACCGCCCCACATATGCGCCGGGGTCAAAGTTTTTGGGGATCTGGGCGGGCTGCTCGGTGACGCGTACCCCGTCCATTTTGTCCACCCGGTAGTGCCGCGTCTCTTCGCCGTCCGCTTCGCGGCCCACCAGATAGTACTGGGCGTTGTCCCACACCAGACAGTAGGGCTGCACCTGATATTCCGCCCCGCCCCGGCGGTAAACCTTCTCCTTTTGGCGGTTTAAGTCAAAATAGCGGAAGGAGACCGTCCTGTGGCGGGTGATGGCGGTGTGGATGGCGTCCACGGAATAGTACGCGCTCTCGTTCATGGACTTCGCCCGCCCGCCCACAAACACCTGCCGCTGGAGCTGTTTGGCCTGATGGCGGGAGGTCAAAGCCTCCAGCTTGGAAATGAGGGCGTCGCTTTTCTTTTTGGTGATAAAGCGGCTGGCCTGAACCGCGTCCACCAGCAGCTTCAGCTCCGCAAGCTCAAAATCCCGGCTGCCCAGATACACCCCGCCGTTTCGGCCGGGGATGCGCTGGATGTCATAGCCATGGCCGCTCAAAACGGTGAGGTCGGCGTAGACACTCTTGCGCTCGGCGCGTACGCCGTTGGCGGCGAGGTAGTCCACCAACGCCCCGGTGGTCACCGGATGCTCCTCGTCGCTCTCGGCGCGCAGATAGTCCAAAATCAGCAGCAGCTTTGCCTTTTGTCCCTCTGATCTCGCCACGCTCTCACCTCATTTCGTCGGTCTTACCACATCACCGTCAGCACCTTGGCCACCTCGGCCCGGGTAATGGGGTCGTTGGGGCGGACATAGCCGCCGAAGCCGTTCACCACTCCCTGCCCCACCAGCACACTGACGTGGTCGGCGGCCCAGTCGGGGATGGCGTCCTGATCCAAAAACCGCTCCCCGGAGGGGGCGTAGCCCTTGGGCTGGACACGGCCCAGCAGGGTCATGGCCTGCGCGCGGGTGATGGGGTCGTTGGCGTTGGCGTAAAGCACATCCCCCGCCCCGCTCCCGGTGAAGATGCCCAGAGAATAGGCCGCCTTGACCGCGTCCACCGCCCACGGCTGGATGGCGGAAGCGTCGGCAAAGGGCAGCGTCACCCCCGTATACTGGCTCAGATCCGTCCCCATCCACCGCATGAGCATGGTGACGAAGTCGCCCCGGGTGATGTTGGAGGCGGGATCAAACAGCAGCGTGCCGTTCGCTCCGGGGCTGCCCTTGGAGATGCCCCGGTCGTAGAGATAGTCGGCGTAGCCTGCGGCCCAGTGTCCCGCCGTATCCGCAAAGGGAGAGACGTTGTCGGTGGCGGCAGGGATCTCCACGCTGGCGCGGGCTAAGTTGCCCGACGTGTCCGCCGCCGTCACCGAAATGCGGTGCATCAGGCCGTCCCGCAGCTCCACCCACGCTGCGGCGGTGTTGCCCTCCATGACGAAGTCCACGGCCTTGCCGTCCAAGGTGAGGGAGATCCCCTTGGGGTCAAAGGTCTTGTCCACGTTGTCCGCCAGCGCGGCGCGCACCATGCCGTTTTCGCAGGTGATCTTCACCGTAGGCGGTGTCTCGTCCAAAATGCCACCGTTGGTGGAGGTGATATGGTCGATATAGGTGGCGGCAGACCCGTCCGTCTCCGCCGTCAGGCCGGTGACAGCCACCGCCTGCTCCGGCAGAATGGCCCGGACAAAGCTCCAGTGCCCCGGCGCGCCCACCGGGCAGGGGAGGTTGGTCTCCGTGCCGTCGGACAGGGCCACCCGGAGGGTGAGAGCCGTCTCGGCCTCGGGATAGATCCACAGCCCCACGTCCGTCTCGCCGGGGATCAGGGGCAGCTCCAGCTCGGCGCTGCTCTGCCCCCGCAGGGTCAGCGCGCCCTTGCCGTACTTCACCTGCGCCGCGGCCTGATCCTCAAAGTCCTCCAGCAGATTGACGTGCCCCGCCACCGTAATGGGCACAGACACGCTCTTGCTCCCGGCCGCGACGGTGAGCGTACCCGTGGCCGCCTTGCTCCCGGCGGTGAGGACGCCGTTTGCGTCCACCGTGCCCACCTCCGGCGTGACGCTCCATGTAAAGGACGCGTCGGAGGAGGTCATGGAAAGGCCGTACCACACGGCCGAGGCGGTCAGGTCGAGACTCTGGTCGGGATCGAGGTTGAGACTGGTCACCGCCTGAAGCGTCCCCTGATCCAAGACGGTGATGCCGTGGGGGGTGGGGACGACGGTGAGGACGATCTGCCCCTGCTGTCCGCCGGGGGCGGTAGCGGTGACGATGGCCTCCGTCTTTTCCGCGGTCGCTCCTGCGGTAAAGACATTGCCTGCCGTCTGCCCCGGGCCGGAGACGGAATAGGTCACGTCGCTGTACGTCTCCGCCATGGGGTGATACGCCGTGTCGATCCCCCGGGCGGTCAGGGAGGTCGTGCCGCCGGGGAGGAACAGGTTTTGGGGCGCGGTGATGTACAGCGAGCCCAGCGCACCGGTGGGCTTTTGGAGGGAGACAAAGAACAGGGCGTTGGTCACCGCCCGCTGCCCTCCGTCGGAGGGCTTGTTTTGAAGGGTAAAGGCACTGTCCGCCGCCCCGGTCGCCCCAAAGGTGGTGGAGCCGCCGCCGTCAAAGAGTACCGCGTCCACGCAGCCCAGCTCCTTGAGCCGCGCGGCCACCTGCTTCATGGACGCGCCCACGCTGTGGCCGCTCTGCCGGCCGTCAATGGTGTAGAGGATGACCTTGCCGTCCGCCTGAACTCCCAAGGCGGTGCGGGGGTTGGCGGTGTTGTCCAGACCGTCCTGAACCACCCCGTCCTTCAGCAGCATCTTATAGCCGCCGATGGCCTGCTGCACATCGTTCCAGCGGGGGTCGGCGGAGTCCGCGCTCAGCTTCACCTGCTCCCCGACCTTCAGCTCGGAAAGCTGGGTGCGGAAATACTCGCTGCTCTCCATTCCCACGGTGAGGATGAAGCACCCCTCGGGGATGGCCACGCCGCCGCTCAGGGTGGACACCCCCGTCACCACGCAGGTGACCGGCTCTGCGCCGATGGCAAGCTCCGCCGGGGCGGAGGCCAGATTGGCAGCCGAAGCCGCCAGCGCGGTCTCATAGGCGGTCTGGGCCTCGGCCAGCGCAGCCTCATAGGCCGCAAGGGCCGCCTGATACGCGGCCAGCTCCTCCTCGTTGGGGATCGCCTGTTCGCCGGTGACCGGGTCTACCGCCGTGGACGGGTCTACCGGCCGCTCCATGGCGGGGGGCTGATACACCGGGGGTTGATAGTCCTCCGGGACGACCACGGGACGCAGGATCACGTTGATCCCCTCCCCTGCCCCCTTGGTGGCCGCGCCGAAATCCCGGCCGAACAGGGTCAGTCCGTCCGCGCTCACGCGGGTCTTGTTATAGCCGCCCCGCACCGCCAAATGCTGGCCCTTGATATCCGTCCAGACGGTCACCCCCGGTATGCCCGCAATGGCATTGCCGTTGGCGTCAAAGCCCACGGCGGGGAGATAGGACGGCGAGGAGCGCAGCACGCCCCCGGTGACCACCATGCCCAAGGGCACGCCGGTGGCCACCACAAAATAGTCCCCGTTCGCCCCCGCCAGCACGCGGCCGCCGTAGGCCTCCAGCGTTTTCGCCATGGCCGAGAGAGTGGACTTGGCGGGAATATTCGCCCCGTAGGCCACCACCGGGAGCGCGCCCTGACCGGGGGTGTATGTAGCGTATTGCTCGGTGCGGTAGTCCGAGCGGCTGTCCCCCCAGAGCTTTTGGGTGGTAACGCTCACCCCCGGGCCGACCGTCGTCTCCGTTCGCACCAGCTCCCAGCCCATGGCCTGAGAGGCCATGGCGGGGGTGATCAACAGGGTCAGAGCCAAACATAAGCTAAGTAACTTTTTCATATCAGGTTCCTTTATGCGACATATATTTGAGTGTTCCGGGCAGGGTAGCCCGCTCCTGCGCCTCCAAAAGCTGGCCGATGAGGACATTGGAGCGCAGAAAGCCCTCCGGGGTGAGCCGCCACCGCCGCTCCGTCTGCTCCGCCCAGCCCTGCCGCTCGTAGTCGGCCAGCAGGGCCGCAATGGGGTCGAAGTCCATAAAAAACTCCCGCCGGTATTCCCACTCCTCAATGCCGTGGGTGGTACGCAGCCGCAGCATCAGATACTCGCTGCCCCGCTCCCGCCGGGGGATGACGTTCTCCTCGCTGAGCAGCCGTCCGCCGCTCTCCACAGCGGTGATGTACCCCTCCAGATCCCGGAGGAAGGCATACCGCCGGTCGCCGAAGTCGGAGTGCGCCCCCGGGCCAAAGCCCAAATAGGGGCTGAGCGTCCAATATTTCAGGTTGTGGCGGGAGGCAAAGCCCTCCTTGGCAAAGTTGGAGATCTCATACTGCCCATAGCCCGCCTGCGCCAGCTTCTCCACCATGGCGAGGTAGGCGTCCGCCTGCGCGTCGTCGTCGGGCAGGATCTCTCCCCCCGCCACCCGCGCCGCCAAGGGCGTGCCCTCCTCCACCTTCAGCCCGTAGCCGGAGATATGCTCCGGAGCAAGGGAAATGGCGGCGTCCAGCGTTTTTTCCCAGCTCGACCGGGTCTGGCCGGGGAGGCCGTAAATGAGGTCGAGACTGATATTTTTCCACTTCGCCTTGCGGGCAGCCTGAACGGCGGCCTCCACCTGCGCGAAATCGTGGATGCGCCCCACCGCCTTCAGCTCGCTGTCGCAGGCAGACTGCATCCCCAGCGACAGACGGTTGAAGCCCGAGCGCCGCAGGGCGCGCAGGGTGGGAAAATCCACCGATTCGGGGTTGGCCTCCACGGTGATCTCCGCGTCCCGGGACAGCTTGAACCGCTTTTTCAGGAACTCCAACACCTGAATGACGGCCTTCGTCCCTAAAAGCAGCGGCGTGCCGCCGCCGAAATAGACCGTGTCCACCTCCCAGCCCCTTGCCTGCGGAGCGGTCTCTGCGATGTGGGCCAGCAGGGCCTTCTGATAGCGGTCGGTCTGCTCCTCCGCCCCTGCCAGAGAATAAAAGTCGCAGTAGTCGCATTTATGCCTGCAAAAGGGGATGTGGATATAGATCCCCAGCTTTTGCGCCATGGCGGTCACCACCTGTTTTAGACTGGAATAGCTCTATTATAGTTCCTTTTCCTCCGGCGCGCAACGGGAAATCACTTCCTCCACCTCTTCCGGGGTAGTGATGGCGTTGAGCACCCCCAGCAGGGCGTTGGCGGAGAGGTTGGCGGGCAGCCCCAGCGCCTTTTGCAGGGCCAGACGGCGGCTTTTTGCGTCGGGCGTACCCGTCAGGCCCAGCCCATAGAGGTCGGCCTTGGTAAAGCGCGGCTTGGCGGGAGCTTCCTCCGTCTCCACCCCCACTCCTGCCCGCAGGAGCGCCTGACGCAGCACCTCCGGCTTCATACCCTCCACCCCCAGCGTCCCCGCCTTGCCGGGGCGGCGTTTGCGCTTCTCCTTGCCGGGAATGTCGGGAATAAAGGCTTCCTTCACCTGCTCTGGGGGCAAAATGCCCTTCAAATGACGCCGGATGACCACTCCGCCGCCGTCGGCGTCGGTGAGGATGACCACCCCACGCTCCGAGGCCAGACGGCGCAGCAACTCCTTGCGCTCGGCGTCCTGAAAGATGGAAAAGCCGTCTACCGGGAAGATGAGGCCGTCCACCACGGCCTCCAAGGCGATCTTGTCGTACTTCCCCTCCACCAAGACGACCTCTCTTAAGCGCAGCTTATCCATAGGCAAGGGAGAGCACCAGCCCGGTCAGGGCCTGCTCCGGATCGACGCCGGTGGTCTTGAGGGCTATGTCCGTCTCGGCGGCCCGCCGCAGGGCGCGGCGACACCACGCCCCGTCCACCCGGCGGGCGGCGTCCATGAGCTTGGACGCCACAAAGGGGTGGAGCTTCCACACCCCGGCCACGTCGTCGGCGGTGCGCCGCCCCTCCAGCGCCACCCGCGCGGCGTAAAGCTGGCGGAAGTATTTGCCCAAAGCGGCGGTGATGACCTGAACCGGCTCTTGCATATGGAGGAGATCCGCCAAAATGCTCAGGGCCTTGTCATACTGCTTCGCCCCCAGCGCGTCGCTGAGCTGAAACACCACCGCGTCCAACTGGGGGGTGGCCACCGCGTCGATGTCCGCCTTGGTGAGACGCTGGCCCTTGGCGTAGGCGGCGATCTTGCCGATCTCCGGGATCAGGTTCTGCATCAAATCGCCGCACAGGAAAATGAGGTGCTTGGCCAGCTCGGAATCCACGCTTTTCCCCGCCGCCTTGAAGCGGCGGACGATCCAGTCCACCAAATGCTCCTGCTCCTGACGGGGAAAGTCCACCACCAGCCCATGCTCCTTCAGCGCGCCGGCCAGCTTGGTGCGGGCGTCGGGCTTGTAGGGGACAAGGTCGTAGAGAAACACCAGACAAAGATATTCCGGCAGGTCGGCAAAATAGTCCATCAGGGCGGTGCGGTCGGCCTCATTGGCCTTAAAAAGGTCGTAGTCCCGCACCACCACCAAGGTATGCTCGCTCATCATGGGGAAGCAGTCTGCGGCGGCAATGATGTCCCGGGCCGTGACCTCCTTCCCCTCCAGCAGCTTGTCGTTAAACGCCTCCAGACCGGGCGGAATGAGCAGCTCGCGCAGGCGACCCAGATAATACTGCCTCAGGTAGACCTCCTCCCCGTGGAGCACATAGAGCCGGCGGAGCTTTTTCTCCTTCAGCTCCGCCTTGAACCGCTCGAAAGAGCCGTCGCTTTTTTGCTTGGGTCTCGCCATGGGGTCACTCTCCTTTCCCGCCGGATGCGGCGGTCACGGTGATCGTACCGTCCAGATCGGTGCGGTAAATATCCGCGCCCGCTTCCTTGAGCCGCGCCAAGGTTTCCGGCGCAGGGTGGCCATAGCGGTTGCGGCCCACGGAAATGAGAACGCTTTGGGGACGGACGGCGTTCAAAAGGGTTTCGCCGCTGGAGTCCGCCGCGCCGTGATGCCCGGCCACCAGCACCTCACACCGGGGCAGGTCGTGATATTTTACCAGCCGTTTCTCCACCGTGCTGCCCATATCCCCGGTAATGAGTACATCGAAATCCCCGGCGGCGGCCAGCACGGAAAGCCCCGCCTCGTTGGCCTCCCCCTTGCCCAAGGGGGCGAAAAGCTGAAGCCGGGTTGCCCCCAGAGAGGCGGTCTGGTCGGAGGAGATCCAAGTGACTGCGGCCTGTTCCTCCGCCGCCAAGGCCAAGATCCAGCTCTGGCAGTCCGGATCCTCCTCCACCCGGGGCAGGATCACCTCCCCGATGTCCAGCCGGTCAAAGAGGGCGGCAAGGCCGTTTGTGTGGTCGTCGTGGTAGTGGGTGAGAATGAGCTTATCCAGCCGCGTCTCCCCCGCGTTCAGCAAATGCTCTGCGGCAATGTCCCCCGCGTCGTCGGCGCGGTTTCCGCCGCAGTCCACCAGCGCGGTCTCCCCGGCCGAGGCGAGCAGCACGCTCTGCCCCTGCCCCACGTCCAGCACGGTGACGGCGAGGTCGCCCGTATGAAAGGTGAGCCGGGTGAACCCCACCGCGGCGGCCAGCACGACCCCGCCGCAGGCCACAAACACCCACCACCGGCGGCGCTGCCCCCTCCAGAGGACGGCCATCAGCACCAGCGCATAGACGCACAGGAGAAAACCGGGATAATAGCCGCCCCGAAGGGTCACCGCGCTGTGTGTGAGTCCGCCGATGCCCCGGGCCACAGCCAAAATATACCGCCCGCCCCATGCCAGCAGCCGGCCCATCGCCCCGGCCGCCGCCGGGGACACAAAGCCCACCAGCCCGGTGACCAGCCCCGCCGCGAACACCGCCGCTGCCACCGGCAAAACCAGCAGGTTGGTCAACGGCGCGGCCAGAGAGAGCGTGCCGAAATAATACGCGACCAGAGGCACGGTGAACAAGAGCGCGCCCAAAGTGGACGCCAAAACGTTTCGCAGCAGACTCAGCAGGCGGTTCAGCAGTCCCACCAAAAACGCCTTCCACCGGGGCGCGTCCTTGGGAATGGGAACGCGGAGCTTCCGAAGCCCCGCAGAGATCCGCGGTGTGACCAGCGTGATCCCCGCCACTGCGGCAAAGGAGAGCTGCAGCCCAACATTCGCCGCCGAAAGGGGATTCCACAGCAGGAGCAGCGCAAGGGCCGCCGACAGGGCCGACCAAGTGTCCTCCTCCCGCCCCAGCACCGGGGCAAGGAGGGCAAAGACCCAGATCAGGCACGCCCGCAGCACGGACGCCCTTCCGCCCACCGCCAGTGCGAAGATCACCACCACAGGCAGGCAGACCGCAGCCCGGCGGCGGGGGTCTGCCCCGGTAAACAGGCTCAAAAGACTGACTAAAAAGCAAATGTGCATCCCCGACACCGCCAGCAGATGGGCGATGCCCGAGCGGGCCAGCGCCGTCTGGTCGCTGTCCGAGATCCCCCTGCGATCCCCCGCCGCCATGGCGGCAAACAAGGGGTCGACATCATCGGGAAAAGCCGCACGGATGTTGGCGGCCAGCCGTTGCCCCCAGTGGCGGGGCAAGCTCCACCACGGCAGGCGGCCCGCCGGGGTGCGGCGGATGCCGCTTTTCACCTCAAGGGTGACAAAGATCCCGTTGGACGCCTGCGAGGAGACCTCCCCCTGCTCCAGCCATGTGCGGCAGGTGCAGTCGGCAGAGAAGGTAAGGGTGTCCCCCGGCGACGCGTCCAGCAGCCGCTCGTCCCCATAGATGACGGCGGGGATAGGAAGCCCCTTGCCGGTGATGTAACAGGGCAGGCTGTAGCTGTAGTCGGTCTCGGCGGCCAGCTCGGTGGGACAGACCGTCACCTCTATGCGCCGCTCGTTCAAGGCTTCGCCGGGGGCAAACACCGCCAGCCGGTACGCCGTACACCACACAAGGGCAGCGGAAACGCCCAGCGCGATCAACACGCCCCGGCGGCGCTTTTTCCAAAGACACCAGAGCGCCGGAAGAAGGGCCGCCGCCCCCAGCCACGGCCACAGGCCGGGCGGCAGACAATACACGGCGGCAAACACCGCCGCCGAAAAGGAGACGAAAACCGTCGCGCCCTGTCTCACGTCAGCTCCTTGTCACAAAAGCCGCAGCAGGTCTTTCCCTCCGCCTCTTTGGTCAGAGGGGGTAGGTAAAGCTCGGTCTGGGTGATGCAGCGGGGGTTGCGGCAAATGGGATGACAGCCGATGGCCACCGGCTCGGTGCGCTCCTGCCGGGGCTGGTTGGCCAGATCCGCCAGCAGGGCCATGCGCCCGAACATCCCGAACCGGGCCTGCCGGAAATAGACCGCCCGCGGGTCGTCGTCCACGTCCACGTCGATCTCGTCCACCCGGGGCAGGGGGTGCATGACCAGCAGCTCCTCCTTGGCCCGCGCCAGCTTGCCTCTGGTCAGCACATAAATGCCCTTGCACCGCTTGTATTCCAGCGGGTCTACGAACCGCTCCCGCTGGATGCGGGTCATGTAGAGTACGTCTAATTGGGGCAGAACGGATTCCAGCCCCGTGACCTCCAGATGTTGGATGCCCCGCTGGCGCATGAAGTCCTTCATGTAGCCGGGCACTCCCAATTCTCTGGGAGAAATCAGGTAAAACCGGACGTTTTGGAACTTTTCCATGGCCTTAATGAGAGAGTGGACGGTGCGCCCGTTTTTCAGGTCGCCGCACACCCCGATGGTCAGGCCGTCCACCCCGCCCCGCAGGCGGGTCATGGTCACAAGGTCGGCAATGGTCTGGGTGGGGTGCATATGTCCGCCGTCTCCGGCGTTGACCACCGGGACGTTGGAGTAAAGGGACGCGGCCTTGGCCGCCCCCTCCCACGGGGTACGCATGACGATCACGTCGGCATAGCCGGACACCATCTTGATGGTGTCCTTCAGCGTCTCCCCCTTGGCCACCGACGAGCTTTGGGGATCGGCAAACCCGAACACCTGCCCCCCCAGACGGAGCATGGCGGTCTGGAAGGAGAAGTTGGTGCGGGTGGACGGCTCGTAAAAGAGGTTGGCGCACACCTTGCCCCGGCAGGCGTCCAGATAGTCGCCGGGGGCGTCCATAATGGCCTCGCAGCGCTGATAAAGCGTGTCCCACTCGGCCCTTGTCATGTCGCCGAAGTCGATCAAATGGCGCACCGGCCGGTCACCTCTCTTTCTGTTTGCTCTAATGAAATATCATATCACATTTTTCCCTTGCGGACAAGAGGTTCTCTCATTCAGTCCCGCCTTGGCCACGGTGACGGCGCAGACGCGCTTCGCCCCCGCCAGACGCAGGACGCGGGCGCACTCGGAGAGGGTCGCGCCGGTGGTGAGCACGTCGTCCACCAGCAGCACCGATTTCCCCTCCACCAGCTCCGGGCGGAGGAGGCGGTATGCGCCCAGCACGTTGGCCCGCCGTTGGGCGGCATCGGCGATGCCCGACTGGGCCGGGCGATCCTCCTTGACAAACAGCCGCGCCGCCTTGCCCCCGCGGGACTTTGCCACCTCCCCCGCCAGCCGTTCCCCTTGGTCAAAGCCCCTTTGGCGCAGGCGTTTTGCGCTCAGGGACGGCCACGAGATCAGGTCGAAGTCCTCCGGCAGACGGTCATGGGCGCACTGGGCGGCAAGGACGCCCAGCGGCTTGGCGCGGCTGAGCTTTTTGCCGAATTTCATGGCCAGCACAGCATCACGAACAGCGCTCTGGTAACCCAGAGCGCTGAAGGTGTCGTCGATATGCTCCACATGGCTGCGGGCGGACGGCCCAAGCAGCCACGGGAGGGTTTTCTGACAGCTCTCACAGGGCAGGTCGGACAGGTTGACTTGCCCGCAAAAGGGGCAGCGGCGGGGAAAGAGCCAGTCCAGCACCTTGGACGCGCCCATCTTACAGCTTGACGCTCCAGCCGTAGGGGTCGGCTTCCCTGCCCCACTGGATGCCGGTGAGGGTGTCATAGAGCTTCTGGCTCAGATCGCCGATCTTGCCGCCGTTGACCCGGACAGCCTCGTCCCCCCACGCCAACACGCCGATGGGGGAGATGACGGCGGCCGTACCCGAGCCCCACGCCTCCTCTAACTTCCCGGCGCGGGCGGCTTCAAACAGCTCCTCGGCGGTGATCAGCCGTTCCTCCACCACATAGCCCCAGTCCCGCAGCAGATCCAGACAGGAGCGGCGGGTGATGCCGGGGAGGATCGAGCCGTTGAGCTTGGGGGTGACCACCTTGCCGTCGATCTTAAAGAGGACGTTCATCGCGCCCACTTCCTCGATATACTTGCGCTCCACGCCATCCAGCCAGAGGACTTGGGAGAAGCCCTTTTCCTCCGCCCGCTCGCCGGCGCGGATGGACGCAGCGTAGTTGCCGCCGCACTTGGTAAAGCCCGTGCCGCCGCGCACGGCGCGCACGTCCTCGTCCTCCACATAGATCTTCACCGGCTGCAGCCCTTCCTTGTAATATGCGCCCACGGGGCAGCAGATTATGCAGAACAGGTAGCTGTGGGAGGCGTGAACGCCCAAAGAGGCGTCGGTGGCGATGACAAAGGGACGGATATAGAGGGATGTGCCCGCCAGACTGGGCACCCACCGTTCCTCCAGCCGCACCAACGTCTTGATCCCCTCCAGCGCCAGTTCCTCCGGCAGCTTGGGGATGCACAGCCGCTCACAGGAGTTGTTCAGCCGCTCCACGTTGTCCTTGGGCCGGAACAGCCGCACGCCGCCCTCCGGGTCACGGTAAGCCTTCATGCCCTCAAAGACCTCCTGCGCGTAGTGGAACACCATGCAGGAAGGCTCAAGCTGCAGGGGGGCGTACGGCTCGATGCGGGGGCTGTGCCAGCCCTTGCCCGCGTCGTAGTTCATCAAAAACATATGGTCGGTGAACACCTTGCCGAACACCAGCTTGGCAGGGTCAGGCAGGGGCTTTCGCTCCTTCGCCTTGGTGATCTGAATGTTTTCCATGGGTCATTCACTCCTCGTTCGTTGTATCGGCAGGCGTCTCGGGCAGAGCTTTACCGGGGACGTTGTCGTCAGGGATCAGCCGGTCAAGGGGGTCGTCCATTGGCAGGTCGAAAACCGCGTCGGAGAAGGAATTGTTCCAGCCCATGGCCTCCTCCCCGGCGGGGATCTCCATAAACTCGCCCTCGTCCCGGTGGCCGGGCTTCCCGCCGCTTGCGGCGCTGCCGCCGGTCTCCTCCGTCCAGCCCTCCGGGTGTTCCCAAAGCACGCCGTTCTCGTCCACATAGGGGTTGTTCAGCGGCGGGGCTTCGGTGGTTTCGGGATCGACCAGCTGAGACCAATATTCGTCCCGCTCCACGGGGTAGGGCTCGCCGTCGTCGTCGGCCCGCAGGGAGAAGAGGGCGACATAGTCCTTTTTGGCGCTGCCGAAGCCGAAGGGCAGAACCTTCTTGCCGTCCGGCTTGTTCTCCGTCCACTTGTAGTCTTCCTCTGAGCGGTTGTAATCAAACAGCGTCTGCACCAGCTCCAGATCCTGAACGCTGAGTACCCCGTCGCCGTTGAGGTCACAGCGGTAGGCCCGGCTTTCAGGGTTGTAGGTGGACAGCTTCCAGTCGTCCAACAGGGCGGCGTAGTTGGGATCGCTGGGGTCGGGGGCTTCGGTCTGGGTGTTGCTCCATGGGTAGCCCCGCCAGACGTAGGTGTAGACCGTGTCGTAGTCCTGCCACTTGGTGTATCCGTCTCCGTTTACGTCGCCGGTGATAAGGTAGACGGAATCTTGGATGGAGTAGGTCAGTGTGCCTTCGTCATACCAGTCGGTGGGCACCGTCACGGGATCGGTAGTGGTGTCCACACCCTCCAGCAGGTCCAGATCCACCCGCTTATAGGTCAGGCAAGAGGTCTTTTCCAAGGTCATGGCGTACTTCGCCTGCGTGTCGGGCAGGACATTTTTCAGCAGGCTCGTCGCGCCGGGGTCATAGCTGCTGTCGAACCCGCCCAGCAGCTCGGAGGAGCGGACGCGCACCTTCTGGTGGTACTTGTTTGCGGGCAGCACCTCGCCGGTGTAGCTGGTCTGGTCGGTGAGCAGGGGCTTCACCGTGTCGTTCCAGCGGTAGTGGGCAAAGTCCTCTTTGGCCCAGTCGGGCGTGGAGTTCACAACGACCTGCGTCACCCCGGCCACCACGTTGCCGTCCTTGTCCTTGTAGCCGGTGGCCAGATCCATGGCTTCCTGATCCATCAGCGGATAGAGGCTGGCGGTGGTGGTGTGGTTGGGGGCGTAGGAGATCACGCTCACATCAAGGGTGAAGTGGGGTCTGATCCACACCTGCGTATAGGCGCTCTTCTGGCCGATGGTGTCCTCGGCGATGACATAGAGGGTGGTGCGGTAATCGGTCTTTCCCTCCTCGTTGGTGTAGGTCTCCAGAGAGCCGAGGCGTTTGTTGTTGAGCATATCATAGAGGGCCTGCGCCCCGTCGGTGCGCTTGTTGGTGGTCTTGTCCGGCTCGGCGGGGATGAGCTTGAACTTCGAGCCGGTGAACTGCACCTCGTCCTCCAAGGCGCCGGAATGCCAGTGATTCCCCCCCTTCCACAGGGCATTGTCGCCCTTATAGTAGTTATAGGGGTCTCCGGCGGTGTAGGTGTCCGTGTCCTCGGTGTCGTAGGGTTCAAGGAATACGTCCGTCCCCAAGGTCAGCGGTGTGTAGGTGTCCGTATCCGCGTCGTAGAGGAAGAAGTTAAACTTCACGTCGTTCTTCGGATCGACTGTGGCCTCGCTCACGGAGGTGTGGTTGTCGGAGTGGAACAGCTCCTCGCCGTCCGCGATCTGCTTGATGAGGGTGGGGATCTCCACCACGGCGAAGTCGCCCCGGTTTTCTCCGTAAATGAAGCCGTTTTCCAAGAAGGCGGGCTTGTGGTCGATGTCGTCATAGGCGTTGGCCTCCACGTTGCGCGGGTCAAAGGGCTGGGGAATGTCCCCGGCAAAGACGAACTCCACGATGACGGTCACGTCGGTGGCCTTCCATGCGCTGTCCGCCGTGTCATAGGCCATGGTGAAGCGGAAGTGCTGGTCGCCGGACACGTTGGCGTCAAAGGCGCTGGGGTCGTCAATGAGATTGGCCTTGTAGCCCATCTGCACCTCAATTCCCTGCGTGTCGCCCAGCAGGTTCTTCTCCTCCGTACCCGCCGCCGTGGTCGTCACCTCGGTGAACTTGTAGTCCTCAACGTCCAGCCAATGCCACTTGGTCTCGTCGGTGGGATTGTTGTAGTAGGCGTCGTCGTCCCGGCGGACGCGAATCTTGGCGATATAGCCTCTGGCTACGGTGAGGGTCATGTCAATGGTGTGGGGAACGTCTGTACCTTCCACGGCGTGGGTGGTGGTCGTCCACACCGTGCCCGTGGTGGTCTTGTTGACCCCGGTGGATGTGTCGGTGTAGTCCACGATGGGGGTGGCAGAGTTGCCGTTGATGTCAAACTCGCCCTTGACCTCCACCTTGGCCAGCAGCGGGGTCTCCTCATTGAGGAACACCACCGTCTCCTTCACGTCCGCGCTGGGCATGGGGTAAGTATAGGTATCGGTGGTGGGCGGCGTGACAGGCGGCACGTCCACCCGAACCGTCCCCCCGTCAAAGAGGGAGTTGCGGTAGACCTTATACTCGGCGGTCTTGCCGTCCTTGGTGGCGGCGGTGACGGTAGTGGAGATGGTCTTTCCGTTTTCCACCGCCTTCAGCGGCCCGTCGGTGTCCACGGTGGTCGTCCCGTCGCTTTGGGCATGGAGGGTGCGGGCGGGGGTCTCGTTGGTGGTCACGTCGGCGGCGTTCTCGTTGCCCACATCCGCCAATCCCGAGGTGTCCTTCACCTCCAAGGACAGGTCATAGCCCTTGGTGAAGCGGATGGTAACGGTTGCGTCGGTGTCGGCGGGCATGGCGAAGGACGCGTCCTTGCCCAACGTCAGGTTGGGCACGAATTGGGTGCGGGAGATATAGTAGTGGAAGTCGTCCGTCCAAACCCGCCCGGCGGGCACCTTCGTCGGGTCGTCCACCTTGGCGGTGATGATCTCCGCCTTGTAGCCGGGGGCGACCTTCACGTTGACCAAAATGTTCTCGCCCTTCTTGGCCGCCGTCCAATAGCTGCCCTTGGCGGCGGCGGTGTCGCTCTGGTTGGTGATGGTGACGGCGTTTTGGGCGCTGCCCAAGTGGGCGCTGTCGTCGGCAAACTTCACCTTGGCGATATAGGAGTGGTTGTCGCTCTCCTCCTCATAGACCGCGTAGAAGTCCACGTTTTCCGCGGGCATCTCGAAGTCGTATTGATTCGGTGTGGCGGGGTCGGTACTCTTTTCGGCGGCGGACGCGCCCTTGCCCGCGCTCTCCCACACCACGCCCACCAGCCGCTGGTTGTTGGGCAGGGTCGTGTCGGGGATGGCGGTGGTCTGGACGATCTCCTTGTTGTTGCCCATGAAGTCCAGCAGCCGGTCGCCCTCCCGGCGGATGGGCTTCGCGCCGGTGGAGGTGACGGTGTTCACGCCCCGGCTGTCGGTGGCGGAGGTGGTGTTGCCCTTCACGTCCAAGCCGTCCGTGCCGTGGGGGACGATATGCAGCCGCGCCCAGAAGATGTTGCCGTAATAGACGCGCACCACCGCGGCCTCTCCCTTGGCCTCATCCACATAGGGCATCAGCGTGCGGCCTGCGGCGGCAGCGCCGTACCGGCTGATGGCGATGGGCACTTCGGGGGTCTCGGTCTTGTCCGCCCGGCGGACGGCCACGGTCATCTTCACCACCTGATAGTTGGTGGCCCAGTTGGCGTACACAAACAGCTCGTCGCCCATAGTGGCATAGGAGACCTCCGGGGTCTCGATGGCGTCCTTCCAGTTCCAGTTGGTGACGGTGATGCCGTCGCCGGGGGTATTCGCGCCGTCCATGGCGATGGTGGCGGGATTCAGCGTCCCCGCAAAGGGACTGGTCACGTTGGCACGGTTGCCCTCCTGCGTGCCGTGCTGCACCAGCTGGAGGATCACGTCGCCCTTCTTCGGCCCGTCGTCCTTCCTGTAAGTAATGAGGATCACGATATCCGTGCCGCCGGGCATGGTCACGGTGGCCGTGCCGTTGGAGGCGCTGGCCACATTGGCCACGGGGTACTGCGTTGAGGTGTCCCCCCGCTTGTAGGCGGTGACTTGGGCAATATAGCCCGGCTCAATGGTGTACACCACCCGGATGGTGTCGTCCTTCTCCCCCTCCACCCAGTAGGGGGAGACGCCGTTCAGTGTGGTATGGGTGTCATTGGTCAGCGCCGTGGCCGCGTTGCCCGGCAGACCGTCGCCGCCCTCGGTTTTGACCAGCGCGATAAAGGGCGAATCGTTCTCCTTCCCGTAGTGGACGGTGACCACCGTGTCTGCCTCCGGCATGGTAAAGAAATCGTTCACGCTCAGGAAGCCGGAAGTGCCGTCGGCGGCAGTCCAAGTGGCGGAGAGGAGCTTCATGCCCGTCACAGTCGCGTCGGGAGTGGCTTGGGTCAGGGTGACAAGTTCGCCGCCGGTCATCTGCGTCTCTGTCGCCGTATCACCGTGATGATCTACATAGAAATTCTGTGTGGGATCGTTATCCAAAATGATCTCGGTGGGGTTCGTCGTGCCGACGGGGGCATACTCCCGCAAGGTGAGGGTGAATGCCGTGCGGACATAGGTGATGGTCACCCGGGTGTCCGCCGCGGGCATGGTAAAGGTAACCTGCTGCCCGGTCAGCGGGCCGGTCAACGGGCCGGGTGGGGTGAGGGTCAGGCCGTTGTCGATGGAGAGCCGGGCCTCGTACCCGGCGGGCACATCCATCGTGACGGTAACGGTATCGTCAACAGGCGACACCGTCCAGACCGCGCCGCCGGGCTGTCCGGCCGTGCTGGTGGCGATGGTGGGGTCTGCTGTACCGGAAGGCTTGTTCACGGTGGTGACCGAGGCCACATAGTTCTTGCTGTCGGTGTCATCCCGCACCACAAGGACGATCTCCGCGTCGGCGCGGTTGATGGTGTGGGTGTACTCGTCCACCCCCTCGGCATTTTGTCCCGATGGGGTCATTACGGTGGTCGAGCCGTTGCGGTTCAAGAGGGCGTACACCGTCTTGCTGGCCAGATTGTCGTTTTTCACCATGTTGGCGGTGAGGGTCGTGCCGTGGGGCAGATGATAGAGCTTATCCTGCGTGCCCAGATGGTTGACGGTGACCCGGTCGGGGGCTGTGCCGGTGTCCTCCGACATGGTGGCCTGAGAGGTCTTGTCCTTAACGCTCAAATCCACCAGCGTCAGCGTCCCGGTATAGTCCCCGTGGAAGGTGACGATGATGGTGGCGTTGCTGGAGGGCATGGGGATCGAGCCGGTGAGCGTCCCGTCCGCCTGTTTGGTCAGGGGGATATCCTCCACCGTGCCGTCGATATAGCGGATCTGGGCGGTGGCGGTGATGAATTCGTTGGCCGGGGTGGCGGTGAGGAGAATGGGCTCGCCGGGGGTGACCCCCTTCATGATCTGATACGCGCCGCCCACGTTGGTGGAGGTCAGCTCCAGATCGTCCACCGCCGGGCTGGCGGTGGGCTGGCGGGTGAGCAGCTTGTTGGTGACCGAGCCGTCGCTGGGGTTCTCCGGGTCGCGGACAATGACGGTCAGATCCAGCGCCTCGTCGGAGACGAAGTGAATCAAGGCCGCCTTGTTGCAGGTGTCCATGGTGTCGCTATAGAGGTAGGGCGAATTGGATTCGGTGTACATATTGCCGCCGTGTGCGCCGTCGTTGCAGGACATGGTGGCGGGCGGCACGAAGGCATAGCCCGAATGTGCCCGGGGGCGCACATAGTACTTCTCGCCCTCCGCCACGGGCATCCACACGCAGGCGGGGTTTCCGTCGTCGGTGATGGCGGTCTTGGCCGTGGTGTCGCTGGTCTTCCAGAGGTCGCCTTCGTTAAAGCCCCAGTTCACCTTGCTGGGGCTGGTGTCGGTGACCACCAGCACGGCGGTGTGCCATGGGGTGGTGGGCGGCTCGGTGGTGACCACCAGATACACGTCCACATCCGCCGCAGGCATGGCGAAGGAGGCGGGGTAGTTGGTGTCTCCCCCGGCGTTGGCCTGTTTCCCTTCCAGCGGCGGGTTCAGCGGCACCAGCGTGCCGTTGGAGCGCAGCACGAAGGCGGACAGGATGGTGTCCGGCTTACCGGGGTCGGCAGCGGCGGCCAGATGGCCGGTGAGGGTGACCTGCGTCCCCTCGCGGATCTCGGTGTGCTGGTCGTCCCGCCACACACCGGCTGCGCTGTCCAGAAGATCCGCCTGAAGGGTCATGGCCGTTCCCCCGTCCAACCATGCCAGCTGGGCGAAATCGTTGATGTTCACGCCGGCGGTGTCCTTGATATAGTGGAGGTTCACGTCATAGAGCTGGTTCGTGCCCCGCTTGAGGATCACGGTGATGGCCACGTCCCGGTGGGGCATATCAAAGGAGATGGTGTTGCCCACCATGGTGTAATGATAGTCCCCGTGGGTCTGGAGGGGGAAGCCCAGCGGCGTGACCAGCACCCGGTCGATGACGTACCCCTCTGCGGGCGCGACTTGGATATACACCCGCTGCCCTTGAACGGCGATGACCTCGGCGTGGCCGTGGTTGGCCCGGTCGAGGCTGTCCTGATCGGTGTGATTCGGCCCGTCATACACGTCTCCGGCGGCGATGCTGGCGCGCCCGGCGCTATCCTCCGGCGCTTTGAGCATCAGGATGGCGGAGTGTTCATTCTCCTTCGGCTCAGTGCGGGTGAAGGTGACGTAGACGTGGTTTTCTCCCGGATGCACCACGAAGGATTTCTGCTGTCTGTCCCCGTTCGTGGCGATATGGCTCAAATTGACCATTTGGCCCACGTCCTCATAGAGGACGTAGGCGGAGCGCAGGTAGATCCCATTGCCGGACATGGCGTTGGTGAGCAGATTCACCGTCTCACCCGCCGCGACCCCGGCCGGGCCGGCGGTGTTGCCCCACGGGTTGGCTGCATCCCGGCGCAGGGGGGACAGCGACCCCAGCAGAGCGGTCGTCCACCCCGGATAGTAGAGGGTGGCGTTGGCGGCGTCAATGGGAGCTTCCGGATCGGCCGTATCGTCGATCACGTGAAGGTAGACCTCCGCCTTCACCTCGGTGGTGCTGTAGGTCACCTCCACGGTGACGTTTTCCTCCACCATGGGGAAGGTGATCCGGCCGTGTCCCGTGGCCGGATTGACCTGCTGAGTGAAGGGCACGTTCACCCCGGAGACGGTGGTGACCTTGACCTTCGCCACATAGGCGCTGCCGTTGGTGTTCCAATAGTAATCCGTGGTGACCCAGTCCTTCTCCGCCCGGGCCGTGACGGTCACGGCAGCGCCGTTGACGTAGACGGGGGTGGGCGTCGTGGGAGGCACAGGCTGGCTGCGGGGGGTGACGATGGTGGCGTAGTTGGCGGTGTCGCCGGTGGGCGCGCCGGTGACCACCAGCGTGGCGTTATACTCCTCCAAGCCGTCGTCGGCGAACTTCACATACACCGTCACGTCGCCCTCCGGCATGACAAAGCCGGTGTTTTGGGAGAAGAACGGCCCAAGGGGCAGACCGGGCACGATGCCGAAGGACTGAGGCACGACCTTGATGTACTCGATGCGGTAGCCGGGGTGGACGGACAGGTCAATATCGATCCAGTCGCCGGGGTGGGCCTTCTGGATCTTGCGCTGGATGTTGTCCTGAACCTGATTGCGCAGCCACGCGTTGTTCCGGCTGGGGGTGGGCTGGTCGTTATAGTCCTCGTCGTTGACCACGATCTGGGCGGTGTACTCCTTGTCCTTGTTCACCTTGCCGTAGGTAACGTGGATGGTCACGCCCTTTTCCGGCATCTTAAAGGTGATCTGGAGCTTGTCATTTTGCTTCCAGCCCGGGTGGTTGGCGATGTCCTCCGGGGCAGTGCCCGGCCACACCGTGGGATCGTCCAGATCGCTGGTGGGGGGATCTTGAAGCACAGAGATCCACTCATAGGGCACGGGGTTGCCGTCGGTGTCATAGACCTCCAACTTGGTGATGGCGTAGCCCGCGTCCTCATTGGGGGTGAAGGTGGTGACCACAGTGTTGGTGGCCTTCACAAAGCGGGTGTCCATGCCGGGCGCGTCCACTTCCATGGTCTTGTGCTCGGCGGCGGTCAGCCCGGTGACCTCCGTGGTCGCGCCGTGGCCGCCGGGGAGGTTGGCTTCCGCCGGGCCGGACACCATGAGGGTCAGGGGCAGGTCGTCCTGCTCCACCGTGCCCGCGGCGAACTTGACATACACATGGACATTGTCCTCCGGCATGGCAAATTCACCCTCATCCCCTGCGTAGACAAAGGCGCTTCGCACCCGTTGTCCGCCGGTTTCCAGACGGGTGAGGTCGATGATGCGGCCCGTTTTCTCCTTCACGGCGTAGGCGGCGGTAATGTGGCGGCCCGTGCCGGGCGCGGCCTCCAGAGAGAGGGTGTCCCCGGCGTACAAATCGACGATGCTCTGTCCGTCCGCTGTGGCGGGGTTGTCCCCCGTGGCGTTGGCGACCGCGGTGGACAGCGTCGCGCTGTCCCCGGTCCCCACGTCGGAAAGATGGAGGGTGGCCGTGTACTTGGGCAGCTCCTTGGTGCGCTGCTTGAAGTTGATGCGCACGGTGGTGGAGCGGGGCGGCATGGTAAAGGCAATGCCGCCGGGGGCGTACCACCAAGAGATCACGTTTCCGTCCGAATCGGTGATGTTGATGGAGGAGGAATCCACGTACGACCCGGCGATCTTGTGGATGTTCACATAGACGGTGTCCCGGTCAAAGGCCACGCCCTCCTCCTTCCGCAGGTGCTTGCGCTGGCCGCTGTACACCGGGTCGTTGTCCGGCGGGGTGAGGACGGTCACCGCGTCCGGCTGCGGCGTCAGCGGTGAATTTGCCGCGTCGGTATGGACGATCTGGGTAAAGTTAGCGTAGTTGTTCCCTGCCTTATTGGCCTCGTCGCTGCCCTTGTCCTGATAGGCCGGGCCAAACACCTCCAAGGTCAGGCGGTATTTCACCTCGTCGGGCCAGCCCTTCTTGAACCACACGTTGACGTTCACATTGGCTGCGGGCATGACAAACTCGCCGTCCTGATAGCCGAACGCCCCCGAGAGCGTGCCGGTCGCCCCCAAATCGGGGTCAATGGTCACCCGGTCGATGTAATAGCCGTCGAAGGCGTACAGGTCATAGGGGATGGTCGTTCCGGGCACGGCGACGGTGGAGAACACCGCGCTCTTGTAGTAGTTGTCCAGCGACCCACGGTCGGGGAGGACAAACGTACCCTGACCCACGCCGTCCATGGAGGTCATGCCTTCGGGCGGATGGAGGATCAGGTTGGCGGTATACCGCTGGGGCTTGCCCTTTACCACCCGCGCCACCACGGCGATGCCCTCCGGGGGCATGGTGAGGGTAGCGGTGGCGGTGACCACGCCGTCCGCCGCCGTCTCATAGCTCACCCAGACGGGGTGAAGCTGGAGGTTGGCGGGGTTGACCAGCATATAGTCCAGCGTATAACCGGGGGCGAGAGTGGTGGTGAGGGTGATGGTGTCGCCGGCGTGGACGTGGCGCACATCGGTCATTTTGCCCTTGTTGTGGCCCACCACCAGATCGGCGTGGCCGAACTCATTGATGCCGCTGGCGTCCACGAAGGAGGCCACGATGTTGTTTTCGTCGTAGAGCGTGCTGCCGTCCAGAATGGCGTTGTCGTCGTCGGTCAAAGAGAGGGTGAAGCCGTAATCGGGCACGGCGGGACGCGGGCCGCGGCGGTAATGGACGATGAATTCCGCATCCCCCGTGGGCATACGGAACTTGGCAATATAGGTCTTTATGCGGCCGGTGTTGTCCGCATTCTTGTCCAGCTCGTACGTTCCGCGATAGGCTGCGCCGTCGGAAATGACCACCACCGACTGGATGTACCAGCCGGGGTCAGTGCCGTCGCCCTCCTCGTCCACGATAAAGGTCATGGTGACCTCCTCGCCCGCGGTGGCCACGCCCGTGGCGCCCACCTGCGTGGTGGCGGGGACGCGCTCGGGGTTATTTTCCCCGGTGGTCATGTTATAGGGGTGGAGGGGGACGGCCGCGCCGCTGTTCCAAGAGCGGATGGTGGCGGAATTAGCGTGGGTAACATAGTTGTTGTCGTAATCGGTCTGGGTCACGCCCGCAGGGGTGGCGTTCAGGTCGCGGTAGGTCTCACTGACAGTGAGGGCATAGTCGGGCAGACGGCCGCTTTCCGGGTATTTGGAAAATTCCACCGTCACGCCCGTCGAACCGGCGGGCATGAAGAAGGAGATGGTATGGTCGTCCTCCCACACCACGGAAATGCCCAGATTGCTCGGCCCGACGGTGACCTTGGAGACATAGTAGCTCTTGGTCGGGTCGATCTTCCCGTCCTTCATCTCGGTGTGCGCGCCGAACTCCACCTTCACCCACTGGCCTGCGGTGGCGTAATCCCGCTGGTAGAGCTGCGCGCCGTAGGGATAGCCCACCTCGCCCAGCGTGAGGGAGGGGGTCGTGACGGGCTGATTGGTGGCGGGGTCAATGTCATAGACCGTGGCCTTGGCCCAGTTGTTGGCGTAGTCCGGGCCTTCGTTGTCGTCGTCCTTCACCGTCAGGGTAAGGGTGTTTTCCGGGGCGGCGGGCGGGATGCCGTAGGCAAACACCACGTCCACGATCAGCGTCTCGTCGGGCATATCCACAAAGACGTTGATGGGCACGCTGGTGCCGGTCTGACTGGTGCCGTAGCCGCCGTTATAGCCGTTCCCGGTGAGGGTGTAGGGGTAGTTGCCCGACGCGCCGTAGGCCGTGACCGAGCGGATATAGTAGCCGGGGGCTACGGTGATCTCGCCGGTGAGGGCGGTGTGCTGGGGCACGTCGTTGAGGATGTGGTAAAGCCCGCCGTCCCGCCAGAAGGCGGTGTTGTCCGCCGAGCCTGTTCCGCTGGGGGTGATGGCGTTGATGATGGCCTGATTTTTCGGCTGCTCCTTGGGCTTATAGGTGATGGTCAGCTGGATATCCCCGTTTACGAACTCCGTCACCGGGAAGGTATAGTCCCCCTCTCTGGGCAGGGTCGAGCCGGCGGGGATCGCGGGGGTGGTGATGGGGATACGGATGCTGTTGGCATCGACCGCCATTAGCTCCACCTCATAGTCCTCGTCCACCTTGACGTGGATCGTGACGGTAGAACCCTCAAAGACCGCCTCGATGGGGTCGGGGCTGTAGGGATCGGTGGTCAGATGATCCTTGTTGGTGCGGGCGGCAAGATGGGGCTTGGTGTCGGCCGGGTCTGCGATCTGGTATGCTTCCACCTCAGAGACGTTGTCCTTCATGCCGTCTACGCCCTTATAGGTGATGTTCAGCTTGCGGGTCTTTCGCAGACCGTAGGTCACCCGCACCACGCAGTCCTGCTCGGGCATGGTGAAGGAATAGACGTTCCGATAGCCGTCCGCCGGTGCAATGTCGGAGGGGATCACCGCGCCGGTCGAGCCGTCCTCATTGCGGTGGTACAGCTCCACCTGCACCTCCTGATAGGCCGAGTCCGCCTCCAGCGCCACCCAGACGGTGCGCCCGTCCCGGGTGTAGATGGTGTGGGCGGGCACGGCGGGGTCTTTCGCCGCGTTGGGGGTATTGTCGGGCTTGATGATGGAGGGCCTCCACGCCGTGGCCTGCGCGGCAACGGCGTTGGCCGCGTCGGCCACGGTGTTGATGGGCACGGCCTGCTGGGTAAAGGTGTTTTGAATGTTGTGCTCGTGCTGATCCAGTTTCTCGCTCTGCCACAGCTGCAATACCTCCGGGGCAGTGGCGCTGCCGTACTGCTTGGCCGCGTCCACATATTTCTGGTAAGCCGTGATATACAGATCGTAGCTGTGGATATAAAGGGTCTTATAGTCCGGGTCTTCGTATTTCCGCACGCCGTCGGCGTTGACCTCCACCTCACGTGGCGCGTTGGGGGCGTAAATAGCCTTCAGGTCGGTCTGATAGCTGGCCTTGGCCATCAGCTCGTCGTAGACCTGCTTGGCGGCGAGATAGGCCCGGCGCACCTCCCGGTAGCCGCTGGCGTTGGCGTTGTCCTTCTCCTCGCTTTGGAAGATGCTCAGGAGGTAATCCTGAACCTGCGCGGCGGTGAGGTCGTAGTATTCATACGCCACCGTGGAGTCCGTGGCGCTCTTGGGCACGCTCTTATGATAGGTGTCCTTCAGGCCGCCGGCGGAGGTGTCCGAATCAATGCGCTGGCGCAGCTCCCAAAGGATATCGGCAAAATCGGCGGCGTCCGCGTCGCTGTAAAGGTCGCCGTAGAGGTTTTTGCGGAAGCCGGTGAATATGGCGGCGCCGCCGCTGTCCTTGAGGACAGTGGCGGACAGGTCAAGTCCGTTGATCTGGGTGCGGAAGGTGGCCCGATCCGGGGCGGCGGCCAGCAAGGCCATGATCGTGCTGCTCCCCGTCTCCGGGTCGAGGGGGGTTGTCAGGTCGCCGGGATGCCAGACCTTGCGCACCCGGCCGGTGTCGCCGCCCAAGCTGCCCGACAGGGTGGCCGCCGAGCTGGAGACCCAAGGCAGCTTGGGGGAGGGAGAGGCTTTCACCGCCCGGTGGTCGGAGGGGGTCTGGGTATCGTCCTCGTAGACCACGCCGCTGTACACCATGGAGGACACGTTTTCGTCGTCATAGGCCAGATAGCCCAACTGGGCCACGTTGGTGTCCTTCACGGGGGTGGCGGGGTCTGTCGTTTGGTGATAGACCTCCAGCGTCGCCTTGTGCCGCGTGGCCTCGCGGTAGATCACCTCCACGTCAATGTCGCTGGCGCCCATGACAAAGGTCAGGTCTCCGCCCATGGGCAGAAGGATGCCGTAGTCCGGGTTGGGGATGGGGTTGCCGTGCTCGTCGTTGCCCAAGGTCAGCCGGTTATCCGTCTGATAGGCGCCGCCCACCGCGTCGATCTTCACGTCCGGGATGGTATATCCCTGCTGGAGGAAGTTATACGTCCGCACCAGCACCTCGTAGTCTGCATGGGTCTCCACATGGACGCGCACCCCTTTGTCCTTGGTGGCCATGCCCATCGGGCCGTCCGCATGGGTAATGCCCGCGTGGCTGCTGTTGGGGTGCGCCACGGCGGGGTCAAAGGAATTGATGGTGTTGGTGTCGGGGGTGGGGTCATAATTCTCGTCCAGATTGGTGGTGATGGTGGTCTCGTTGCCCGTCCGGTAGCCGGCGTCGCCGGGCTGGGGGATCTCCGAAAGGAAAACCCGGAAGTCATCCCCGTCCGTGTGCTGGAAGGTGACCGTGACCGTGATCACCCGGGGGGGCGGGCCGAACACCGGGATCACAAAGTTGTGGTTGGAATCCTGCTGGTTGGGATAGCTGTGGCTTCCGTCGGGGTTGGTCGTCCGGGGCACGTCGGAGGTGAAGGGATGGGTCACGATGGTTCCGTCCGCTGCGGGATAGGTGACCACGACGGTGGCGGTATAGCCGATCTGGGCATGAACCTTCAGCTTCATGCCCAAGCCGCTGTATAGCTGTTCGATCTGCTCGCCGTCGGCGTCCGCCCATACGGGCCAGACGGCGGGGTCGCCGTCCACCTCCAGCCGCGCGGTGTTCTCCGTGCTGCCGCCGTTGACGATCTTCAGCAGCGCCGTGTATTTTTCGTCGCTGGCCTTGGGCGGCTCAGGGTTGAAGAGGTAGAGGTCGCCGGTAAAGTTGGTGAGCAGCTTCAGATCCCGGTCGGGGTTGCGGGTAGTGACCCGCTCCCAAGCCGCGTAGGTGTCGTCCTCGGTCTCGCCGTAGGTGCTTGCGCCGTATTTCCCTGCGCCGATGGAGAAGTGGGTGGCGTTGCGCAGCAGGCGCAGGTGCAGCCGATCCTCGCCGCCGTACCTCTTCAGGCGGAAGGGGATCAGCAAGAGATACTGGTAGTCGCTGTCCGGGTCGTTGGGGTCGGGGTTGGTGGGGTCTTTCTTGCTGCCGTTGCCCGAAGCGGAAGGGGGGGTAATGATATTTCCGTCCTTGTCGGTGGTAGGCCCGGTGTAGACATCGTCCCCTCCCAAACGGCGCTGGGCCGCGGGGGTGGTTTCAATGTTCTTCAGCTCCAAGGAGACATAGGTCATGCGCCAGTCCCGATCCCAGCCGTCATTTGCGTTGGTCAGGATCTGTTCGATGGAGGGGCTGCTGATCTCCTCTTGGGTAATGAGGTCGGTGGTGGGCTTCAGGCCGGTCTCCGCCCGCAGAACGGTATAGTTCCCGTTCCACTGGGTGTTTTCGGGATAATTGTTATGCGTGGTGATGTTGGCCCGGGTGATGGTCTCGTAATACGCCGCGCGAACCTCCTCCTCAGTGGGGTTGGCGGGGTCGGCCCCGGCGGGCAGATAGGCCGGGTCGTAGTAAGGCTCGATGATCTCGTTGTCGTAGTAGAAGCCGCCCTCAAAGGAGGTCAGGCCCTCGCCGCTCTCCAAGAGCTTAAAGACCTCTTTGCGGTCGATGCCGACGCCCACCCAGAAGATGGTCTTATTGTCCATGGTGGCGTCGATATCACTGCTCTTATACTGCGTCCAGCTGTTCTTCGTTATGGCAAGGTCGGTGTCGTTGCTGCTGGCGCTCTTGTCGTAGCCCGCAGGGATGGGCAGGCCGCCCAAGGTGATGCCCGCATCCTCCGTTGCCTTGGTTTTATAGTGGTTGTTGTCCCCCAAAAAGTCCACAAAGAGGTTGGGCCGGCCGTTGCTCTCGTCGCGGAAGTCCAACTGCTCCCCGGAGGTGACCCCGCCCGCCGTGGCCTCTGCCGCGTGGGCAGAGGGGATCAGCCCTGACAAGTCAGAGCTAAGCAGCAGGATACTCAAGGCCAGAGCCAAGAGTCTTTTCAGCTTGTGTTTCAACATGGCTGACACTTCCTTTTGGGGGTGTGGATGGATGGATGGGGGAACGGGGTCGGTCAATCGGGATAGGCGATGGCGTTGACCGCCCGGATCACGTGTTCATACGACCAGTTGGCCGGGGTCATGTCGGTGGGGATCTTCAAATCGGTCTGGTCGGAGCTGAGCTTGGTCACCAGCAGGCGGGAGATCACCGCGGCGGATTCCTCCCGGGTGAGCACCCGGTTGGGGGCGAAGCACCCGCCGCCTACGCCGCGCATCACGCCGGTCTTGGCCAGCGCGTCGATGTAGGCGTAGGCCCAAGTCTCCGCCTGTCCGGCGTCCTCAAACATATGGATCTGGCCGGCGGTGTCGGGCACCTCCAGCCGGAGCATCCGGCAGAGCATCGTGGCAAATTCCGCGCGGGTGACCGGCTGTTCTCCGGCAAAGGCCTGACCGGGCACACCTTGAATGACCCCTGCCGAGGTGAGACGGCAAAGAGCGTCATAGTAACGCTCCTTCCCCGTCACGTCCACATAGGCCAGCTCGGCCGTGGCCGTCCACTGGGCGTTGGGGTTGAGGAAAATGTCCATCAGCTCCACAAGCTGGGCGCGGGTCATGGTCTCATGGGGGCGGAACGCGCCGTTTTCACCCACGTTCTCCCACGGCCCGGCGAAGTTGAAGTTAAAGATGGGGGCCTCCAGCTCGGGCACGGGCAGCACCTCGGACACCACCACCAAAATAGACGCGCTCTTTTGGTTGTCGGTGGTGACGGTAATGGTGGCCTCCCCCAGACCACGGAAGGTGACCACGCCGTTTTCGTCCACGGTGGCCACGGCGGGGTCGCTGGAGCTCCATGTGTAGCGGCGGTTGGAGGGCTTGGGCGGATCGGTGACCACCCCAAGGGGATAGGGTGCGTCGCCCAGACGGGCATACAGGGCCTTGGGGGTAATGCGGATGGTACGCACCTTCCCCGCGCCGCTGCCGCTTTCAATGGCGACATAGAGCTTGGCGGTGCGGCCGCCGTTCTCCTCCGGGTTGACGTTGACCTCCTGCTCCCCGTTCTCCTTGGAGCGGATGGTGACCAGCAGGTCGCCGGAGAGGTCGATGGCCTCATCCTTGTTGAGGCGAAGCTGAGCGGAGCGGTCAACGTCCCAATAATAGCCGTAGTAGCGCACCGGGTCGTTGCCCACCACGCTGTCCAGCAGCTTTATGTCCTCATAGCGCAGGGTATCGGTGAACCAGACCGCCTCTAAAAGCTCCACCACAAACTCCGTGGTGCGATCCTCCCCCTCCGCGTTGCGCTCCCGGCTGGCGGAGATCAGATCCAGCCGTTGGGCAAAGGTCTTGACGGCGGCGGCGGTGAGAGGCTGGTCGTTGATGGGTTCTTTCTCCCCCTTTTGGTCAACGCGGGCCAGATCCTCCGCCACCTTGTCCAAGGACGCCTTCTCGGCGGCGTTCTTCATACCTTGGGCGGCGGAAAGCACCGCAGCCGACGCCGCAAGGGCGTCAGCCTTCAAGGTCTCGTTTTCCGGGTCGTCCTGCCAAGCCTTCACGGCGGCCTTTGCGGCCTCCAAACTCTCGGCGGTGACCTGCTCGTCGCCGGAGAGGTCGGCGGAGGGAAGGTAGTTGCGGCTCTCGCTCAGGCGCACCAGCGGATAGAACACCGTGTCACGGGGCAGGGCCTTGCGAGACGTGTCATAGAGCTTATAGAACCAATACGCCTCCGCACTCTCCGCGCCGCCGGGGTACGCAGAGGGGTCAAGAACCACTCCCTCGTCCTCTTCGGCCCACGGGTAGAGCTGTCCCTTGTAGATGGTTTTCTCCCCCGCCGTCTCCGGCTTGGGCAGCGTTTTCAGATTGGGAATATAGGCCGGGTCAATGTAGGGACGGACGGCTTCGCCGCCAAAGAAGTAGGTGTCCTGATGATCCCAGTCCCCCTCGTTCCCCGCCCAAGTGGTAAACATCCCGTCCTTGTCGTAGAAGAGGGCGTACTCAAAATGGGCCTCGGCGGCAAACTCGTCGTTTCGGTCAAGGAGGGCGTCCAGCGCCTGCGTCAGGCCCAGGCGGACGGCGTTGCTGTGGAGATCCACCGCCAGCGACGGCAGCAGCGAGCGGCCCTGAAGCACAGGGCGGTCGGCCTTTTGGATGGTGGCAAAGGGCGCGGCGTCCTGATCGTCCTGCGCGGTAGCGCGGGTATCCAGCAGCACCTCGGTGACCGTTACGCGCGGCTCGGTGGGCGCGTCCCAAGTATAGTTGGCCGCGTCCGGGCCGAGGAGGCGCATATTGGTGACCTCCACCGGGAGCTGGGAGACCGCGTTGTAAACGTCGTGGGCGGAGGTGACCTCGTCCAAGGTCTGGGAACGTCTCCAGTTGTAGGACGCCCCCGGCCCGATGGCGGGCCGGCCTGTGTCAAAGGCGTTGTCCTCATAGTGGACGTTGGGATTGACAAAGGTAAAGGTCAGCCGGTCGCTGCCGGCGGGCTGCTCCCCGCTGCGGAAGGACACCCGGCGGTTTTGAATGGTGCTTGTGAGGGCGGTGAAGTCGGCGTAATTGGTGCTGTTACTCTCATAGGCCGCGCCGATGGGCAGGTAGATGGCGTCCTTGATGCTCTCGCGCACGATGTTGTTGTCGCTGTCCACCTTGACCTGCGCCGTGGCGTCAAAGACGTTGGTGAGGGTCACCGTTCCGGCGGCGCGCTTCGTTCCGTCATAGACCTTGTCCTCCGCGGCAAGGGTATAGGTCAGCCTGCGGGGATTGACGCGGATGGTCGCGGCGGCGTTGGTGCCGCTGGCCACAGGGGGATTGCCGCCGACGGTGCTGACGGGGGTGTAGTCATACACGCTGAGGTTATGGATCAGCACCGGCGTGTCCCCTAAAATGATGGGGTCGGCGGCGCTTTGGTATTCGTTCACCGTGGTGGCTTGGAAGGCGGAAACGATCAGCGTCTTTCCGTTTGCGGCAAAGGGCCGCTGCTGGGGATCGCTACTGGTCGTGCCGATGTACTGCTGGGTGTCGTGGGTGGGGGCGATGGTGACGTGGTCGCCGCTGTGGGCCTTGCGGTATGTGGAGGTCAGGTTCTTGCGCTCCTCGCTGGTGCCGGGAACCGGCGTGCCCACATCCCAGTAGTTGATATACAGGCCGTGGCTCTGGAACTGCTCAGGGCTGACATAGGGCACGTTGTCCCACTCCATCACCCCTGTCGTGTCAGCCATATAGTCGATGCGAACCCGCAGACCGGAGAGATCCAACGTGTCGCCGTAAGTGTAATTCAGCTTGGGCGGCTGGATGATATGGATGTGGTCGATGGTACGCAGCTTCACCGCGCCCCAGCACCGCTCAAAGGTGCGCGACGCGCTCAGGCGGTAGTTTTTGGCGGTGTCCGTCTCCGCCATGGTGTTGACGGTAACTCTCATGTCGTCGTGCCATGCGTCGGTCGCCCCCTCGGCAAGCTGCCACAGGGTCGGCGTGCCCAGCTCGATGCGGACGTTGAACGCCAGCTCGTCGCTCCCCACCAAGGTGTTGCCGCTGATGGGCAGATTCTGGGACGTACCGCTCATCACCGGATCGCCGTTGGCGTTGATGCGGACGATGGTCTGGGGACAGGTGGTCGCCCCCGGCGTGATGGCCAGTCCCACATCCAGACGGTTCTGGGTGGTGTCATACTGGGTGGTGAAGATGGTCGCGGAGGTGGCGTTATAAATGGTATAGACTGGGCCGGGCTGGCCGCCGTCGGTGGTTTTGCTGTGGTTGATCCCATTGATCTGGATGGGCCGGGGATAGATAAACAGGATGCCCGGCTGGCCGGTCACCACATAGTTGTCAAATTCAAAGCTCGTCTTGGCGAAGGAAATGGGGTACTCGCCCCACTTGTCCCGGTTCAGGGGGGAGTCAGGTCTGGCGGTGCTGGCCAGAGCAGGGATGCTCGCGCCGGCCAGATCGGCGGGAGCGGTGTCCCGATCCCACCGGGCCAGTTGTTGAGGATCGTAGGTATAGCCAAAGGCGTCCCCGTCCTCGCAAAATACCGCGTCGTTGCTCTCGCCGTAGAAACGGTGGGCGTCCTTGGCGGTGAGGGTCAGCGCCGCCTTGCGGACCTTGACGGGGCGCGAGCTGACCCTTGAATAGATCTCCGGGTCGTTCTCGCCGCGCTTGCCCACCACAAAGATAGGCGCGTTGTTGTGGATGCGGGGATAGAGGGGCTGGTCGTATATCAGGCTCTGCCCTGCCGACACGGCGGCCTTTTTGCTCTCCTCAGTGGTCGCCGCGCCGTCCTTCAAATAGTAGATGGTAAAGCCGCGCTGAGTAAAGTTGTCGGTGTCCAGATCTTGGCTGGGGTCGTTGGGATCAGGGCTTTTCACCGTGGTGAAGCGCAGGCTCTCCCTCTGAACGTTCCGGGCGGGGTCGTTGTCGAAGCGGGTGGCGTAGCGCACCTCCAGCGTGAGGTAGTTGTTGCCGTTGGGCTGGGAGGGAAACCATGTCTCGCCGTAGGTGTAGTTCATCTTGCCCAGACTGGTCAGCTCCATGTCCTCAATGGGGCGCAGAAGGACGGTGCCTGTGCCGTAACGCTGGTAGCTGATGGTATAACGGGTATCCGGCTCAGGGGCAACATAGGCCTCCGCGTTGGCGGGGGCTTCCTTGTCGGCCTGCGCGCCGTTTTGGTAGACCAGAACATAGTTGTTGGCGGCTGTGCCGGTGAGGGCCAAGTCGCCGATCTCCACATACCGCTGGGCCGAGCCGCCCGCCGCGGACAGGGCTTCCACGCTGTAGAAGTTGGTGGTGAAATCGTTCCACATTCCGTAAAGATCGTTGCCGTCGCCGTCCTTGTCGGCGTCGGGGATAAAGCGAACGGTGTACGACACCTGAAGCGCGGCCTTGTCCTTCTCCAAAACGGCCAGCGTGTCGTCGCCATACTTCACGTCGGTACGCACCACCGGCCGGGTGGTGTCGTTGTGGGTATAGTAGGTCACCTGACCGCGGTCATTGTACCCGGCGGTCTCCAAAACCACCCGTCCGCTGTCCACGTCCGCCGTAAAGGGACGCTTGGATGCGCCGTCCACCTGCTCCTTGAGGAAGAGGGTGCGGGTGTCGGCGTAGATGGTGGCAAAGTCCGCCGTGGAGGCCGTCCCCTCCTCCGCGTTCCCGGCGGAGTAGAGGTCGCGGATGACCACGGGGCGGGCCTGAATGGTAAAGCTGTTCATTCCGAAGGACTCAGAGGTGACGGTAGAGCCGCGCTGGGTATAGCGGAAGCTGTAATCCTCGCTGCGCGCGCCGTAGAGGATCACATAGAACTGGCCCGTGCCTCTGGGGGTGTCCGCCTTGACCAGATTGGGGTCGTTCTCCCCTGTGGGGATGGCGGCGACCTTGGAGATGGCGATCTTGGGCAGGGTATACTCCCCGTCCTTGGCCGCCAACAGGGCTTCCAGCTCCTCCGGCGTGCCCTTGGGGTTTTGTGTGCTGGGATAGCCCATGGTCTCCTTGAGCCACTGCTGCTCCGAGATGCTGAGCTGTGTCCAGTCATAGGTGTAGCTCAGGTCGCTGGGGTTTTCATCGCCGTAGAAACGGCTGGCGGCGCCGGGGGTCAGGGTGATGGGCCGGGCGGCGATGTGGAGCGCCTCTTTGGAGTAGGTCTTGACAAACTCGACCTCCTCCCCCTCCTGAACGTCGTACTTCCGCGCGGCCACGCACAGATACCAGCCGTCCATGGCGGTGGTCAGCACCCCGTTGCCGTAGGGATTGAGATCGGTCAGTTCCCCGTCCTCGTCATAGTCCAGTCCCGTGCCCGCAATGGTCTCGGGGCTGTTCAGCCCCGCCGCCATATCCTCCGGCGAGACCCAGTTATAGTGCAGATCCCACACGATCAGGCTGGCGGCGTTGTAGTCAAAGACCACATCGTAGGCAAAGTCGCCCATCTGGGAATCGTTTTCCAGATTCAACTGCACCCGCAGGCTCTTGGGCTCTGCAATGCTGCTGCCTGCCGTGGTGACCCGCCCGTCCAGCTCTCTGGGCCAGCTGCTGATCTTGATGGAATTGATGCCGCAGCGCAGGACGATGCCCTGAATGTCATTTTTCTCCGGGGAGTTCGTCCCAGTGGAATATACCAGATTGTAGTTATGGTTGGTGGCCCAGTCGTCCGCCAGCTCCAGAGAGGTAATGTTGCGGATGGGACGGGTCTCCTGCCGGGCTTGAAGGTGGATAAAGTTGTCGGTGGTAAAGCTCTCGTCGTACTCGTTGCGCTGGAACTGGCCGCGGAACTTCAGCTTCAGCTTGTCGCTGCCCACCCGGGCCGACCCGTTCTCGTCCAAGGGCAGATTGCCGTAAACGCCGTCGATGACCTCAGGCAGGCACAGCTTCAGCGCGCCGTGATCCTTCCCCTCATCCACCGTGAAGGTGCGGGCGTTACGGTTGTCGTTGTTGTAGATCAGCGCGTTGTAGCTCTCGGCGGTCTCGTTGCCCAGCTCGCTATAGTCCACCGTAATGTAGTCGATCCGAATGGGCCGCTTCAGGATCGCCAGCGTTGGCCCGGGGGTATATACAAACCGGTAATTGTTTGCCTTGGCGTCGAGCTGGGTCAGGATGGGATACTGCCCCACCTTGGTCTGGGCGGTGACCGCAAGCCCGGTGCGCTCATCATAGGCGTAGAATTTGGGGGCGGTGTACTCATAATCCGCCAAAATGGTCTCCAGCTCCGCGCCGTTCCCGGTGGGGGTGTCCGCCAGATTTTCCACATCCCGCTTGGCCAGATCGGCCACGGTATAGGTGAAGGTATATTCGTTGCTGTCGCTGCCGCGGAAATTGCTCTCCCCATAGTAAGAGGAGCGGCCCGTCACCTGATAATGGAGGGTACGCGGCTCGATCACGATGGAGTAGAGCCTGCCCCGGATGGTGAAGGTATAGGGCCGGTAGAGGTTGCCGTCGGCGTCCGGCTCTTTCAGGGGTGCGCTGGCGGCGGTGGGGATGCCTCTGATATCGCCGGTGGCCGGCTCATACTTCAAGCCGGGCGGCAGAGTGCTCTGGTCAAAGGTGTCGTCGCCCAGCGGGAGATTCCGCGCCAGAAATTCCTTGTCATATTGGCCGTTTTCTTTCTCGCCGCTGCCTTGGAGCTGGTTGTAGAGCTGCTGGCTCTCGGTGGTGTCCTCCCCCAAAAGCACCCGCCCGTCCGCGGTGGGCTGGCAGTCCACCAGCGCACGCAGATTCTGGGTCGCGCCGCCGTAAATGTCCGTCTGGGCGGAGAAGGCATAGGTGCGGTCGGAGGCGGCCCGCACCCCGGCGGTCTCCTCCATGAGCTGCGCCATCCACTCCACCCGCGCCGCAGCGGCGCCGGGCAGGGCGCGGCCCATGTTGGGGGTGACCAGCGTCAGGTCGGACATTCCGGCGGAGATCTCGATCAGCCGGGCCATATTGTCCGCGTCCAAGCGGCTCTCCGGGTGCTTCACCAAACGGAAGGGCAGCACCAACAGGTAGCCGCTTCGCAGCGTGGCTACCTGTGTCCGGTCGGCGTGCTGAAGGGCAATGACCACCTCCCGCAGACTGCTTGCCGTGGTTGTCTGCTCCAGCTCGCCCTCTACCTTGGAGTAGTGGGTGGAAAAAGCGCGGCTGCGGGAGAAGCCCTGCCGGTTGTAGGCATTGCCGTTCAGGCCGGAGAAGATGGTCATGGCCTGCTGATTCTCGTTCACCGAGCGCGTACCCATGTTAAAGGAGAAGAAGGTAACGTTCTCCCAGAATTCGTCGGCGGTGCTGTAGGCGTAATCGGGATTGTAGGGATAGACCACGGCAGGCTGGACAAATTCACTGTCATAAGTCAGCGCCAGCTTCAGATCACGGACGGTCTGGCCCGCCAGATCGCTGCCCGCGGGAAGGTCCAGATAGACCCCCACCCAGAAGGTGTCCTTGGCGTTGGGGTGTTTTTCGTTCTTCAGGGACACCCCCTCGGCGGCGTCCGCCTGCCAAGGGCCGGTGATGTTATTGGTGTGCCCCTGATCGGTCAGCTTGCCGCCCTCCGCTCCGAGGTAGCGCAGCTCTAACTTGGCCTGCGCGGTGACGCCGTCCGCCGTCACCTGCGCCCACGTCTTGCGGGAATAGACCTCGCTGGTGTCCAGCGGGCGGTAGAAATAATTGGACGTGCCGCCGGTATAAGCGGGCTGGAAGCCGCTGCGGATGGCAGCCGCGCCGCTGAAATCGCCCACGCGCACCTGCGCGTCGTTGTAGACCCGCTCCCGCAGGAGGCGGAACACCCGGCCCGTCTCGCCGCTCCAAGCGCTGCGGTTCTCGTCCAGCGCCTTGGCGTCGGCGTGGGTCACCGCGCCGTCCATGTCCACGTCGCCGGGAATGGGCAGGATCGCCAGCGACCGCTCCGCCGGAACATGGCTGTGGTTCACCGGATCTTCAAAGAGATACTTCACGGTATAAACGCCGGGAAGCACCTTCAGCCCCCGCAGATCCACCTGATCCGTGCCGTCGGCACGCAGGAGGGTCTGGGAGGCTTCTGTGCTGGAAAGGCGGCCGCCGGCCAAGTCGCCGCCGCTGCCCACATACCACACCTCGCTCACGTCCCCGTTGGGGGCGGTCACACCGTAAAGGTCGGTGGTCAGAGCACCGTTGGTCACCAAAAGGTGCAGGGTGCGCTTGACGCAGTCGGTATAGCGGGTGTCCGGAGCGTCTGTGCCGAAGGATACCGCCCGGCCCTCGCTGTCCACAAAGGCCACGCCGGGATCGGCAAAGGCCATGTCCAGATAGGCCACCACGGCGGTGGAGTCCAGATCCAGATTCTTGGCGCTGACGCCCCCTGTCCACGCCAGCGTGGAGTATTCGCCGGGGTAGAGGCTGCCGCTGTCGCTGGGGCGGATGGGCATATCGGTAAAGGTGTGGTTCGCGCTGAAATATGCCTTGGCGATCTGCTTGTTCTTGGCGATGGTCTCCGCGTCCGTCTCCCCCTCCGCCTTGTTCTCGTCCTTCCAGCGGGCGCTGCGGTCTTTGTCGATCATGCCGTAGGGGGTGTTGCCGTAGCCCAGCGTCGCCACCGGGGTGGTCAGCCGCTCCACATGGAGGACGTAGGTGTCGGTGCTCTTGCCGTCGGGGGCGGTGACCGTCAGGGTGATGGTGGTGAAGGGGTCTTTATTGGCGTCGGCGGCCTCGTCCACCTTGGTCAAGGGGATGTCCGCCACCGTCCACTGCCCTCTGGCGGGGTTGCTCAAGCTGTTATTGGGGCTGTTCACCTGTCCCCGGTCGTTGGTCTGGGGCGCAGGGGTGATGGGGGTGTTATATTCCTCCTTCTCCTCGTCCCACCGTCCGGCGTGGACGTTGGCGCTCAGGTCGGTCTCCACCTCCCCGGCGGCGGCGTGGAACACAGAACCGGCGGTGACGGGGCAGTCCCCTGTCCCGTCCACATTGTAGTAATAGTAAGGCTCAAAGGTCTCCAGCGTGACTGTCAGCCGTTCTTCCTCTTCGGGAACGCGCAGCCAGAACTCCCGCAGCTCGCTCTCCCCCAGTTCGGAAAGGGTCAGCGTGCCGGGAGAGACCTTCCCCCGGGGATCTTCGGTAAATACCGTGGTCTGGGCTTCGCTCACGCCCTCCCGGTCGGTGACAGCCAACCCCATGGCGGTGATTCCGCTCTGGGAGCTGGCCTTCCAGCGGGCCACAATGGGGACGCAGTATACCTCTCCCTCGTCATCATAGAAATACTTATCCACCGTCTCGCTGTTGTAGGGCAGCCGGGCCACAGTGGCCAGATTTCCCGCCGTCACATCCTTGTCTCCGGCCAAGCCGTACTGGGCCGGCGTGCCCTCCACCGGGGTCAGGCGGTACTGCGCCGCCGTCTCCTCGTCGGCGAACCATTTCTCGTCAAAGCTCCATGTGGGCAGAACGCGGTCGCCGTTGTCGATGCCGTACCACATCGTTCCCTCAGGCAGCTTCCCCGTAATATAGAAGCCCTCTAACTCCTTGTCCGGAACGCGGCCCATTTCAGGCAGGGCGATATAGAGCTCGCCGTCTTGATACACGATCTCCTTTGGATAGCCCCGGAAGCCCCAGCGCAGTGTCCCGTCGGGCAGGGTCTTGGCTTCGTAGGTGAGGTAATTTCGATATTCCGCAATGCTGTTGGTAAAGCTGGTGGGCACGCCGCTGCTGTCCTGACTGCCGGGGATCAGGGGGATGCCGAAGCTTAGGCGCGGTTCGTACCACTCGTTTCCATCCGGCGTTAGCCCTGCCAGAGGCTCGGCCACCGGGTCGGTGACCTCGCCGGTCTGCGCCGGCGCTCCCGTCTGCTCCCAAGCCTCTTCTCCCAAGGGGATCTCCCGGATAACGCGCTCAGGATCTTGCGCCCGCGCCATGGCCAGCGGGGTGCAAAACATCTCCAACGCCAGCAAAAATGCCAGCGCGCGCTTTGCCGTTATCTTTCTCTCCATGGGACATACCTCCTTGGTGCGGGGGTGAAGTAGGATGGGGTTTTCTGTCTGCGTTCGGTCAGGGCTTGGCCGCCGGGTCGGGCAGGCCGTAATCCACCGGCTCATAGAACCGCAGCCATGGGTCTCCGCCCTTGCGGACGTTTTTGTCCACCAAGTTTGCGTCAATGTTGTTGATGTTGCGGTCGTTATTCACGTCGCAGACCCGGTATTTGAAGATGTTGGCGTAGGGATAGACGGTGTCCTTTGTGCCGTCCCACTCCCCCGCTTCGTAGCCCAGCGGGTCGGTGACCCGGTCTTCGATGGCGTATTCGTCGCTGCCCACGGTGGTATAGCCGTTGCTGCGCACGCCGTCGGTGTTCACGTCGCCCACCGGGCGCAGGATCACGAAGGGACGGTAGTAATTCAGTTTACTGACCCCGTCAAAGTCTGTGTAGGTGTACTGGATCAGGTATCGTCCGGGGCGGATGTTCTCAATGAGACTGTACGTGGTGGTAGACACCGGGGCTCCTCCGCCCGGGGGGGTGGTCGTGGTGGTGGCGGAGGCCACAGGCCATGCGTCGCCGTCGATGACTGCGCCGGGGGCATAGCCGTTGGTCAAAATGCGCCCGCCGTTGGCGACGCCCAAGTCGATGACGGCGGTGTCCGTCCCAGAGAAGCGGGCGACCTGCTTAGTGGCGGTGGCGGTGACATCCAGCAGAGTGACCTCCGCTTGGGCGGAGATGGTGTTGATGTCCACCTCACGCCCGGAGGAGTCCCAAGCCCGGCTCACGCCCGGCTCACGCATATTCTCGCCCAACAGGGCGAAATAGGCGTAGCGGTTCAGATCCAGATTGTCCTCTGCACGGTAGACGTCGGGGTCGTCCACCATCCCGTAATCCACCAAAATGGGGTTGTTGTTCTCGTCCAAGACCAGCGAGCCGTCCGGGTTCTTTTCATAATAATCCTGCCGGTATTGGCCGGTGAAGCTCTCCGGCTCATAGAGGCCGCGGTTTCGCACCCAAGCCTCCCGCCAGTAGGTGACGGCATCCAGCTTGTGAAGGGCGGCCTTGTCCGGGGTCACCGAGGCGCTGTCGTTCCCTCTCGGGAAGCGGTAGCCTGCCGCCACAAAGGCCTCCTCTGCCGCCGCCTTGGCGCTGTCTGTCCACTTGCTTTCGTTCCAGATCATGCCGTAGGGGGAGTTGCCGTAGCGCAGCTCCACCTGAGGATCTTTGGTGGGGCGGTGGATCTCCAGATAATAGTAGCGGGACAAAGTGCCTGTCCCCACCTCCGTATTGGGGGTGGAGAGAGTGATGCGGACGTAGGTGGATTCTCCCGGCTTGGGGGAGATGGCCCGGGGAGCTTGCGCGTCATTCTCGGCAAAGACGCGGGTAGTATGGGTGCTGGGGGTGGCCGTCTGGCCGGGACGCGGGCCGTAGCCATAGATGGGGGTGGCGCCCGCCGGGGTATAGACCATGGTCTCCGTATAGCCCGTCTTGTTCCAGTTGTCCTCCACCCCATAGGGGTAGACGTCCATCCGCACGGTCACGTCGATGTCGTCGTTGTAGCCGTCTGCGTGGGGAGAACCGGCAGCGGTGTCCTTGCCCTGATAGTCCTCATGGTAGGCCACCTTGCGGAGGGTGGCCTCCACCTGCGAGAGGTCAAAGGCCTCGTTGATGACCACGAGATACTGGTTCTCCGAGGGGAGGAACTGCTGTCCCTCGTCCGCGGGAACTCCGCCTACGGGCCAGCCTCCGGCAGGATAGCCGGCGGCGTGGGGACGCGCCGTGCCCTTGGTCATCAGGTAGAGATCCTGATTGGCGCCGTTGCCTCTGTTGGGGTCGTTCTGCCACGCGGCGGCGGCGTCCCGCTCGTCCTTGGTGAAGGTCTTGCGCCAGACGCGGTAGGTGTTTTTCTCCGCGGGGATGTCGGTTTCGTCCAAAATGTGATCCTCGCCGGGCTTGGTCACATCCCGCAGGTCGGCGGTCTGGTCGGCGGAATACTCGATCAGGTTGCTGAGCCGCAGCTTGGAGGAAAGCGGCTCGTAGAAGTTGACGGTGACGGTCACATCTTGATCGGGCATGGTAAAGGCATAGATCTTCGTCCCGTCCTTCACCAGCGCGGGGTCGCCTCCCCATGCTGTGCTGGTATAATCCTCAATGGTCAGGAGCTGGCCGTCTACCACGATCTGATTGCCGTGGCCGTCGTCGATGGTGACCGATTTGATCTCATATTCGTCCACCAAGTTCGCCACCACATAGACCGTCTTGTCCTTGGCGAAGGTCTGGGTGGTGGTGGTATAGTTCATGACCTTGTCTGTGCCGTTGTCCTGCTCGCCCACGATCAGGCCCGCCGTACCCATGTTGCCGTTCGTCGGCTTATAGATGACGGTGACCTTGTGGAGGGGATCGCGGCTCACCTCAAACTGGGCATCGAAGTCCAGCAGGTACTCATAGCTGCCGTCCGCCGCCGGGTGATCCTGATTGGTCGCGCCGCGCACGGCGTTGGGGTGGGAGGTGGAGGTGATGTAAAAGGTATCGCGGTAGTTGGGCGAGCCTTGCCCGCCATGCTCCTTGGCGTAATCCTCGTTGTTTTGGAGGTTATAGACGTAAGTCAGGGTAAAGGTGGTGCTGCCCCCTGCGGGCAGGAAGGTGGCGGGGGGCTGGAGCATCTCAAAGCGGCCGCCCACCGTGTCGTGGGGGTAGCCGTCGGTGAGGCCGTCAATGTCCAGACCGTAAATGTCCACATCGCCGTCGTTTACGATGGTAAAGGTGTAGTCCTGACGGACGGTGTACTTCTCCAGCACCGTGTCGTAGGTGGCCAGAGTGACCCGCTCGCTGTCCCCGGGGATGCCCCGGGTGATACCCGTCGGCTCATCGCTCAGCAGGCGGATATGCTCCCGCGGGGAGGGCTCTTTTTCCGGAAGCTGGGTACGCAGGGTGGCCTTGTAGGTGGTCAGGTCGGCAGCGGGCTGGTGGACATAGCCGAAGGCCATCACCTGATAGCCGCTGTCCACCCGGTTGTTGGCGATGTCCCGCGGGCCAGTATACAGCGGGGTCGGGCCGTATTTGTAGACGGTGTCGCTGCCCACGAAGCTGTGGAGGGTCTCGCCGTGGGTGGGATTTGTCCAGTCGGCGGTGTGGTTGGTATCCAGCTTATCCACCTTCACCGAGAAGATCTCGCCGGGCTGCGCGCCGGTCTGGCCGTCGTAGATGGTCTTAAGGCCGTAGGATTCCTCATAGCGGGACACATCCGCCTTGGGCCGCATGGGATTGCCGTCCTCAAACACGTCCGCGCTGTCGTTGACGCCGTCGGTGACCGTTCCGCCCTTATCATAGAGGGGCAGGCCCACGCCGGTGGTCGCATACATCGGCCCGACCGGGTTATAACTGCCCCGGGGCAGATAGAGGGTGTCCCCCACCTTGCCGGGCCAGTTGAACAACGCGGCGTTTTCGCCGATGAAGTTATAGGTTTTGCTCTCCACATACTCGTTGCGCCGGGGCGGGACGTACACGGGGATCTGCTCCGTCCAGCCGTCAGGCGTGTTGGGGTCGAGATGATCCGGGTCCTCGCAGATGGAGACCTGATACCACCCGCCCAGATTGATATACCGGCGCAGCGTTTCACGATCCCGGTCGTGGCGGGGGTCATTGGCCGCGGGATCAGGGTCGGGATCGTCGGGGTTGTAGTCCAGATTGTAAAGATAGCCGCTTCCGCCGTCGCTCTGCCGCGTGCCCGGATCGTAGAAGCCGTGGGCGATGGTGTTTCCGTCCTCCACGCTGTGGAACCAGTCGGGCACATTCACCCCGCCCTTGTTCTGACCAATGCCGATCTCCTGCCCGTTGGGCAGCCAAGTGCGGAACACCGCCGTTTCGGAAATGTCCTTGTCGGTGCGCTTCACCGACAGGGTGAGGGTGGGCTGGCCGTTGGTGTCGGTGACGGTTCTGACATAGGCGACCTCATAGCACTGCTTCACATCTACATAGTCCTCATGGGCCACGATGTGGCGCTTGGCGTGGTCGATGTCCCACCAGTCGTCGTCCGGGGTGGGGGTCTCCGTGTGCTGCTCGGGGACGGTGAGCCACGGGTACTCGGCGCGGATCTCCGCGCTCAAGATCCCCTGCGCGTTGGTGTGGCTTTTGTCCGAGGTCTCAAAGGAATACGTCCCCACGTGGTTCGCCGCCGTGAGGGGTACGTCTGTGCCGTCCGGCCAGTAGGGCACGCCGCCCACGGCGGAGTCCGCCTTCAAGGCATGGAGATCGGTCGTCGGGTCGGGCCAGACCGAGCCGGTGGCCGCACTGTCTGCGGGCATCCAGCCGCGGATGGGCATGGTGATGGACACCCCGGCGGGCACGATGTCCGTGACCACATTGGCAACGGTGGGGAACGCCAGATCGTTCACGTCGTTCACCTGCGCGGTGACCTGATCCAAGTCATAGGTGCGCTCCAGATCCTTCGCCGTCACGTCGATCACGGTGATGGGGGTGACGGTCATATGGGCGGTAACCGGTTTGGGGAAGGTCTGGAGGTCGCCGTTGCTGTCGGTGTATTTGTAATACTGGGAGAAAGTATAGTCTCCTCCCTTGGCGTCGTAGCTTCCGGCGGTGACCGGTGATCCGTCCTGCGTATACGCCGGGGCATAGCCGTCCTCCGCCTTGCCCCACGGGAAGGGTACGTTCTCCTTTGAGCCGTCGGCATAGGTCACCGTGACCATGGGGGAATACTTGCCCAGCGAGATGGGCAGGTCGCCCGGCGTTGCGTCGGTGAAGTTCTGATAGGAGTTGATGGTCAGCTCCGGGTTGGTGGCCTCGACCTTAATGATCACGTCCTTGGGGAAGCTGAAGTCGTACCACTCCACCACGTTCTTGCTCTGCCCACTTTGGCCCGGGGAATACTGTCCATCCTTAATGTTGCCCGCGTGGGGATGGTGGTGGCCCTCCGTGTACGGCCCTGTATAGGCCAAAACCTGCCACGGATCTTTGCTTATGGGCACTTTCTTGGAAATATCCAGCAGATGAGTGGTCTTAGAGGCCGCCCCGCCGTTCAGGGAGGTCACGGCTACGATGGGCTCTCTTTTGCTGCCGTCCCGGTAGTCGCGGTAGCCCCGGTTGTCCACCCCGTCCTTCAGGGTCATGTTGCCGAAGTATTTGACAATCTCCGGCAGACGGTCGATGTTCACCTGAAAGCTGAGCTGCCCCAAAACGACCTTTTTTACGTTCTCCTTGGGGTACTCCTCCTCCACATACACGTCGCCGCCATTTTCTTCGCAGTCGTCCAACTTGGGCAGCTCCCACACGTTCACAACGTAGCCCGGCTCTTCCTGTCCGTTCTTCATGGCCGACTCAAGGATCTCCACATTCCCGTACTTACCGTCTGCGGTCTGCTTTTTGGCGATGGTCTGGGCGATCACCCCGTCGGGACGCTGCGCCAAATGGAGCTGCATATGGATCGTATGGTCAACGAAGTCCACCGTGCTGTAGTAGCCTTCGCCGCCATCTTTGATGATATGTAGGTCAAAGGGCATCACGCTGTTCCCGTCTGCATCCCGGAACAGATCCGGGTCGGCGGCAAAAAATGCGTCCGTCTCAAGGTTGGCATTGTTGTCCGATTGAAGCTTGACGTTGGTGGTCATGTCCGAGGGGGTCAGGTAGTCGGGGTTGTAATCCAGATAGAAGGTCGCACCCGTACCATTGACCACCTTGTCCACCGCCACATCGAAAATGGCCTGCACCGTCAGTTCATCGCCTACCATCTTATATTCCAGACTCGCCCCCTCAAAGAGAAGCTCGCCGTCGATGTCCGGCAGGGCAGGCTCGCTCATCACCACCATAGGGGTGGCAAGCGACGCCGTGACCAGCAGGCTGGCCAATATGGTTTTGATTCCATATCTCTTCTTCACAGGCAACCCCTCCAACGGACAAAGTCTCGGCAATTAGAAAAAGCTGGATATTTTTGCTTATTTTTTCCTGCATGCGCGCCTATTTGGGCATAGTTATACATATACAGATACATGATAGCTCAAAACCAGAATTATGTCAATCTCTACTTGTCAATTTTTCGGAAATTTTGCATTTTCCCCGCCAAAGGCAAAAAGAAGCCCCTACCGCAGGTGCGGTAGGGGCTAAGTCGTGCTTCTTACTTCCAGCTGCGAAGGGTGATGCGGTACTCGGAGTACATGTTCTCCAAGCGGCAGCTCTTGTAGGCGGTACGACCCCAGTGACCGAAGATATACGCAAGGTCCGCATCGGTCAGCAGGCCGTTGCCGTCCAGATCCAGCAGACGGTAGTCGAAGGATGTGGAGGCGGTGACGGAGATCATCTCCAGCATGAGGGCTTGCGCTTCCGCGCTGTTGAGGGAGATGTGGTTCTCCACCAGATACGCCGCCAGAATGTCCAGCTCATCCATCGGCTCGCCGCCGCTGTCGGGCAGCTCCACCTCGTGATCGGGGAGGGTCACGTCGATGACGGGGATCTCGACCCGCTCGTCGTCGTCCACCACCGGGATCTCGGGTTGTTCGTCCGCTTCCTCCGCCTTCGCGGGCTTGGCGTGGGGCTTGGACGGTCTGCGCGTCCCGGAGCTGGAACCGGAGGGCTTGGACGTCTCGGCAGGCGTTTCCGCCTTTTCGTCAGGCTCGGCAGGCGTTTCCGCCGCATCGTCGGCCGACTCGTCCTCAGCCACAGGCTCATGGTCAACCACCGGCTCGTCCACGGAGACCTCCACGTCGGCGTTTTCGTCGTTCTCCGCAGGCGTTTCAGGTTCAGCGGCCGGCTCGTCCGGCACGTCCTCGGTCTCGGGCTCGTCAGGCACGCTCTCCAGCGCCATGAACTCGGCGGTCACGGCCACAGGTTCAAGGGTCTCCAAGACCTCCAGCCCGTCAAGGCCATCGTTCGCAGGCTCGGTGACTTCCTCGTCCGCCTGATCCGGCGTTTCGACCGGCTGCTCCACCGGCTCGTCGGCGGGTTCGGTGGCCGGCTCGTCGGGCGTGTCGTTGGTGTCGGACGCATCAGGTGTCTCGGGCACGGACGCGTCGGGCACATCGGGTGTGTCGTTCACGTCGGGCACGTCAGGCACACTGGGCACGTCAGGCACGTCAGGCACGTCAGGCACGTCAGACACGTCGCTTGCGTCGGGCACATCAGGCGTGGGCACAACAGGCACGTCAGGCTGGGTGGCCTGATCCTGCTCCTCGCGGACGACGGTGATGGTGGTCACCTTGTACACCACGTCCACGTCCTCCATCTTGTCCTCGCTCTCGATCATGCCGTTGTCGTAGAACTTGAACACACCGTAGACGTAGTACTTGCCCAGATCGGTCTCCGCGTAGTTTGTGCCGGCCTTGAACTCGTACTCGGTGACGCCGGAAGCCAGCAGCGCGGACAGGTTGGTCATCTCGCTCTCGTCCACCTTGGTGGCGGCGGGATCACGGCTCAGGTAGTACGTCACTTCACCGCGGCTGAAGGCGACGGCGTTGCCTTCACCGTCGGTGGCGATGACGCCGGTCTGGACGGGGCTGGTCGTGCCGTAGTCGGTGTACATCAGCTTCAGGCCGTTCAAGTCGTTCAGCTTCAGGGTCTCCGCATTTTGACCGGCATTGGAGGCGATGTTGTAGATGTTCTGGATGCTGCCGGTGTGGGTGACCTTGCTCAGGGCCACGCGGCCGGCCAGCTGGTAGAACACGCCGTCCATGGCGTTCTTGTAGCGGTTGAACAGGTCGCTGTCCTCCTCGCCGATCACGCCGTCGTGGTTCAGGTCGCCGGCGATGAGAACGTCCGCGCCGAAGTTGTACTGCGCCTTGGCCCATGTCTCGGACACGATGATGTTGTCGTAGATCATGTCCAGACTGCCGGGCCGCTGGAACACCACCATGTAGGTGCCCGCTTCCTGCCCGGTGAAGTCCAGCTCGTACCGGCCGTCGTGCTCGCGGGTCAGGTTGTTGCCGGTGACGGTGTTGATCACGTTGACAGGCATCAGTGCGGGTACGCCGTCCACGCTGAAGGCCAGCAGATCCTCGAACCGCTCGGTGTAGGTCTTGCCCATCGAGCCGGGCAGGTACTTCTCCACCGCCTGATCCACGCTGTACCAGCCCTCTGCGAAGGTGGGATGCGGGGTGGGAATGGCCGGGTTGAGGGTGTCGGTGGTGTCGTTGGGGGTAAGAGCGTCCCAACCCTGATAGTAACGCAGCAGGTCGCTCTTGCGGTAGACGCTGATAGTGGAGACGAAGTCGTTCTTGTAGCCGTCGTTGTTGGCATCCACCAGCGCCAGATCGTCGTTCACCGGATCAACCGGCACGCGGGTCGCCGCAGTCTCCATGTTGCCGATGACGCGGGTCTGGACTTTCTTCTCGTCGGTGATCTCGCGGAACACGTGGAGGAAGTAGACGCCCTCCGTGCCCGTGGTGGCATTGACGATGGTGAACTGGAAGATCTGCTCGCCGTCCTTGGACGGGTCGAGACGGAACTTGGCCTCGGTGATCTTGCCCGGGCCGTCGCCGTCGTCGAAGGTGCGGGAATCCACCCGCTGCGGGTTGTTGACGCCGTACTCTTCGATGATGATGTAATAGGTGTCGTTCTCCCCGTTCACGCCCGTGCCCATGGCCTCGGCGTTGAGCTGGATCTCGCTGTCCAGCGTGCTGACCATCACGCCGTAGTCGGCGTACTGGTGGCGGACGTCGCTGTCGTAGATGTTGTGCAGCTGCTCGCCCTTGGTGGTCGTCCAAGTCTGGACGTTGGGATTCACCGCGTTGCCCCAGTTCTTGGTGTAGGTGACGTTGCCTTCGAGCCACGTCACGTCCACCTGATCGGCCAGATCGCTCTCGGTCTTACCTGCCAGCAGGTTGCCGGCCGCGTCATACATGGCCCGAACGTCGTTGAACTCCTTCTTCATGTCGTCCAGATCGTGCATCAGCCACATCTGCTCAAAATGCTCCGGACGGTTGTCCTGCGTGACTGTGCCCTTCTTGGTCATCTTGAACTCGGTATCGGTGACCCAGATGTTCTGGAAGGCCTCGGTGTTCAGCCGCTTGATGCGGATGACGTAGGTGGTGGCATTTTCCTTGTAGAAGTCGTCATCCTTGTGCAGCCCGTTGCCCGTCTTGAGGTCAGGATGGACGGTGACGAAGAGGTAGCTCACCTGCTCGGCCTGCTTGAGCTGGACATCCACCAGAGCGTCCAGCGTGTGATCCTCGGTGGGGTTCTTGGAGGAGTGAGACCCGTCGGCGTAGTAGTACTCGTTGTTGTACACCACGCTGGCGTGATCCACGCTGCCTTCGCCGAACTTGGTCAGGTCAAGGGTCACATGCTTGGCGGACATGGGCAGGGTCGTCGTGTAGAGATAGATCTTGCTGTTGAAGCCGCTCACCTTGGTCAGCGCCGTGAGGCCCGCGGGGACGTCATCGTCCACATGGAGCTGGCCGTCCGTGCCGCGGTAGAGCTTCTTGGCGTTGTCGATGATGCCCGGGTAGACCTTCAGCTCTCCGTCCTCAAGGAAGTACGTGCCCCACTTCTCCTCGTCGGCCAGCGTGGCGGCCGTGCCTGCGGCCAGAGCGGGCGCTCTGTCGGCGGTGAGCCGTTCGGTGGCCTGATAGAGGGTGGCCTGATTGGCCAGGGCCGTGTTCTCGGCGGCGTTGTGGGCCTCGTCCTTGCTCAGGCCGAAGAACAGATCCACGCCCATCTCGCTCTCCGAGTCGCTGCGCTCGCCGCGCACCACCCAGATCATGTAGTGGGAGACGTTGCCGCCCGGCACGTTGTCCGCCACGGTAATGTCGATCAGGGCCTTGTAGTCCTCGTCGGCGTAGTACTCCTCGCCGAAGTCCAGCAGGTAGGCGGTGTCGCCGTTGGTGGCGTCCACCTTGCACACATAGGACTCGGGATGGTCGCCGCGCACGTCGCTGGCGGTGATGGTCACCCGCTGGGTGGGCTTGGCCTTGAACTTCAGCCACGCCTTGTTCAGACGGTGATCCAGCTCCAGCAGGTAGTACGGGTGCTTGGGCTCGAAGTTGGGCGCGCAGGTGACGGTCTGGGTCGTGCCGTCGTCCTTATCGGCCTCGTAAGTGCCCGGCGGCAGCAGATCGCCGTTCTCGTCGTAGAGCACGTCCTTATAATCCGGGCCGGTCATCACCGCGCCGATCTGGATCAGGTCGCGGTGCTCGGCGTACTCATCCTTCTTGTACATCTGGAAGGCTTCCAGATCGTCCAAGGTGGTGAACAGGATGGGCAGGTTGGAGCGGGTCATGTGGACGCGGTAGCTGCCCGCGCGGTACTGGGTGGCGGCTTCCTTCAGCGCCTCGTTGCCGGGGGCGTCCAGATTGGTGGACGCGCTGGCCACGAAGTTGCCGTTCTTGTCCAGATAATCGCCGTGGTTGTAGGCTATGCCGTTTGCCCCGACGCCCGCGCTCTTGGCGGTGTAGTAGCCATACGGGTAAGTCAGGGTGACGGTGACCTCGAAGGAGGGCAGATCCCAAGGCAGGTAGCCCGTGGCGTCGCCGTAGAAGGTCTGTCCGCCGGGCAGGGTGGTCACTTCCTGACCGTTCAGGGTCAGGCTGTTCACCTTGTCCTTGTTGGGCAGGGTCTCCTGCGGGAAGAGGCCGGTGAAGGTCTCGCGGCCGAAGTCTCTGGAGGCCGCGTCGTACATCTTGTAGGTGTACTTCTTGGCCCAAGTCTCCACATAACCGGCGTCCTTCGGCCAGCGGCCCGGCTCTTCCTTCCATTCGCCGTCCTGAAGCGTCCAGCGGCCGGTGTCCTTCACCAAGATCTCGTCGGTGTGGTTCACCGTGTCGGTGCCCCGCTCGTAGTTCAGGTGATACTTGTACCACTTGTCGTCGGGGTTCAGGGTGATCTTTTCATTGCCGAAGGTGGGGATCCAGCCCTTCTCGTAGGGTTCGACCCCGTTAGCGTCGGGCAGCGGCTTATCGATCTCCACAGGAAGCAGCTTGCCGTACTGGGCGGTCATGGTCAGCTTGCCGTCGCGCCACGTCTCGTCCTTCAGGTCGAAGTACTCCGCCTCGGCCAGCACGCCGTACCCGGGCTCACGCTTATAGACCGTGCTGTAGTAGTCGCGGATCAGGGTGTCAAAGGCGGTCGGCTCGTCCATGCTGGACTTGTAGACGTAGAGGTTGTCGATGATCGGCTCTCCGGTGGGATAGACCTTCAGGTGGTACTCGCTGACCAGCTCGTAGCCGCTGTCGGCGTACTGGATGACCCGGAAGGTGAGGTTGAGGATGTCCCGCTTGCCGTCGGCGTCCTTGGGGAAGGCGAAGTGGACGAAGTCGGCGGAATACTTGGAGATGGTGAAGCGGTTGCCTGCCTCGTCGTACACCTCGATGTAGGCCGGGCGGTCGGCGTACTGGCTGTGCACCTTGTCGCCGGCGGGATTCGTGGTGTAGTCGGTGTGTTCCACGTAGGCAAAGACGCTGAACACCTCGCCCTGTGCGGTGGCGCGGTAGTTGAACACGTCGCCGTAGAATTTGGTTGTGAAGGTACCGGAGTGCATCGTGCCGTCGTTCTCGTCCAGAACGATGGAATCCAGCTGCGGGCCGGTAACGACCTCGTCGGTGCGCTGGAAGTCGCCGAAGGTGTGGCCCGTGGCGTTCTGCCAGTCTTGGATCATCTCCTCGGTCACCACGAAGGCGGCCAGCTCTTGGTCGGTGAGGGTCAGGCCGTTGGTGACCAAGTACCACTCGCGAACCACGTCGTTATCGTAGCGCAGCGGCTTCTTGGTGTCCGGATCAAGGGCAATGGCCTTGGGCGCATTGGTCTTGTCGGTGACATAGAGGACGTAGGACACGTTGTCGATGCGATCCACCCTGCGCGGCTCAGTGGCGTCGAGCACCGGGTAGTCCACACGGATGTCGAAGCGCTCGGTGTAGGTGTTCATGGGCAGGGTGATCTCAAAGATGGCGGTCGTGCCGGGCCGCGGGTCGCCCACGACGGTGGCCACATGGCCGTTGACGCGCACGCGGGTCTGCGCCGGGGCTTTGCTGGTGAGGATGCCCCTGTTGAACAGGGCCGGGACGCGGATGGTGACCGTCTTGCCGGTGTAGGTGAAGGTGGTCTGCTCCCCGATCTCGTGGCCGGTGACCGCCTTCCAGTCCGCTTCATCCACGACGCCGTCGCCGTTGGCGTCCACGGCAGCGCCGGAGGCCAGCCATGCGTCCAGATCGGCCTTGGTCAGCATACTGGGCATGGTAATGGTGTCGATAACCGGTGCAGCGTCCACTTCCGTGCTCACCACCAGATTGCTGGCGGACACGCCGTTGACGGTGATGTTGCCGCGGATGATGCCGGAGACGCCGGGACCCCAGTTGTAGTCGGGCTTTGCGCCGGGCAGGGAGGTCTCTCTGCCGCGAACCACGGCCACGGTGTACCGCTTCATCGTCCCGGTGGCGGGATCGGTGACTACCACGGGCACGACGGTGGTGACCGGCACGCGGGTGGTGGTGTCAATGGAGGCGTCCAGCATCACGGTGACTTCGCCGTTTGCGTCGGGGGTCTTGCCGTCTATGGTGACCACGGCATTGGGATGGATCGCCTGCGCCTTCAGGGTGACGCTCACCGCATCCTGACGGACGTAGAGGTAGTTGGAGTACTGGTGGGCGTAGTCGTTGAACGGGAAGTCGTCAAGGTTCATGTCCACCGCTTCCGCCGTGCCGTCGGGCAGGTTCTGCTTGGCGGTGATGGCGGGCTCGGCCAGCTCCATCTCCACGCCGTTCTTGCTCTCGCGGTGGATGATGAGGGAGTAAATGCCGACGTAGTACGGGTAGCCGCCGTCAGGCACGGCGCGGATGTCGTAGATCAGGGCGCGCACCAAGTTGTCGCCTTCCTTGAGGGTGACCTTGTCGGTGACGTAGGTATACGGCCCTACGCTGACGCTGTCGCCCCAAGTCAGGGTCACTTCGCTGACCTTGTCGGTGGCGATGGCTTCCACATCCACCACGTCCACGTCATAGGGCACGGTGGCATAGTAGTTGTAGGTGCGGCCATGGAAGGTCGGGGTCATGGTGCCTTCGCTGATGCCCATGAACTCCAGCTCGGGCGGCACATAGCCCTCGGGCAGACGAACCACGTTGACGATGTAGCGCACGCGGGTGTCGGTGACTGCGCCGTTTTCATTGACGCCGTAGGCCACGAACTCAATGTTGTTCTCGTTGCCCACCTTCAGCGGGATGGGCAGATTGCGCCAACCCTCCAGCGTGGCATTGAGCTTGTCGTTTACATCGGCCATATGGCGGACGTCAGCCACATTTATGGAGGCGATCCGCAGCTCGCCGGAGTTGATGGCCTTGCCGTAGGCGTTGATCTCGCTGACCTCGTAGGGCACGACCACGTTGTAGTAGTGGATGTTGGGATCGAAGGTGGGGATCAGGAGCTTATCCTTGGCCTCTTCGCCGTCCACCACCTCGTTGATCCGCAGGTCGGTCATGGTGGGCACGGGCCACTCCACGTCGTCCCGCTCGGTGGTCTCCGCGTCGCCGCGGTTGAGGATGAAGGTGTAGTACTTGGTGGCCTGACCGTTCACCATGATGTCGATCTCCACGGTGTTGTCGCCCAGCATCAGATCCTGAACCAAGAAGCCGTTGAACTGTCCGGCGGCGAAGTTGCTGGAGGCAACCAGACGGCCATTCATCTTCAGGGTATACTGCCCGGTCTTGCCGCCGGTCAGCATCTCATACTCCCCGGCCTGAGCGAAGAGACGGACTTCCTCGGCGTCGTAAGGCAGGTTGACGTAGTAGAAGTTGATCTCCGGGTCAAACTTGGGGATCGTGCCGTAGATGCGGTTGATGTCGTCCGCCGCCCGCACCTGAATGGCGGTGCGGTCCGCCACGTTGGGCATCTCCAGCTTGTCGGAGCGGTTGCGGAACACGGTGATCAGGTACTGCTTCTCGGTGATCTGGTTGTCCGCCACCTCGCCGTCCAGACGGTCGCTCTTGCCCTTGACGCGGACGGTGAAGAGGATTCGGCTCTCGCCCTCGGGCAGTTTAGCCAACGCATACGGCCAGTTGCCTTCGCTGTCGCGCACCAGCTCTTCTTCGCCGTAGGCGGTCTTTGCGCCGGTGACGGGGTCGATGGTGGTGAGCTGGGCGGTCACGGTAGCCCGCTCGGCCTCCTCCGGCCGCAGGGTCGCAGCCAGCTCCAGATGGTCGTTGAGCTTGTAGACCACCTTGCCGTCCTTGTCCAGAACGGGACGGGCGATGCCGTCATCACCCACGGTGACCTCGTAATCGTCGGAATAGAAGTCATAGCTCAGGAAGTAGTTGACCAGCTCGCTGTTCCAGATGGGGGTGATGTGTCCGCCGGTGGTGTAGTCCATCCAGATAATATCGGCGGTGTCCAACTGCTCCTCGCGCTTCTGGTGCTCGTCAGCGGTGTCCTGCGTGGACACGTAAATCGGTTTGCCGTTCTCATCCACGCCGTCGGTGATGTAGGCGGTCTTGCCGGCCAGATACAGCTCCACCTCATAGACCCGCTTGAATCTCCGGTCCATCTCGCCGCTCTGGGTGGCGGGCTCGACGTGCTTCACCGTGATGGTAACGCGGTTGGAGCCCTGATGCAGCGGGATATCCTCCGCCTTCAGGTAGGTGATGCCTTGGTTGTCGCCTTCCAGATACTCGCCGCCCACGCTGCGGACACGCAGCTCGGTCAGGTAATCCCCGCCGCTGCGGCCGCGCACCACGATGGTGGCCTTATCGCTCTCGGCGTCCACCGCCGCGAAGTATTCGTAGCGGTCGTCGCGGAACAGCGGCACGGTGGGATCGCTGACAGCCATGTTTTCAAGGTGCGTTTCGTGGGTGCCGTCCAAATCGCGGTAGACGGCCACAGAGGAGTAGAAGGTGTTTACGCCGTTGGTGGCCTTGAGGACGAACCAGTGGTCGTTCTCGTAGTCGAAGGAGCTGAAGCCGAGATCCAACGGCTTAGTAAGGTCGTCCACCAGCTCCCACTTATTCTCGCCGGTAATGGGATCCAGCTCGCCGCGCGTATCGCTCCAGTAGACCTTGTAACCCTCGTCGGCCGCCAAGCCGAACAGGTTGATGTCCAGCAGGCCGTTGCTGCTCTTAGTGTTGTAGTAGAAGTTGTGGTCGCTGGCGTTGGTGCTGCTGGCTGCCGAGCGGGTCAGCTCCATACCGTCCATTCTCAGGTTCTTGAACGGAGTGTACTCTACCCGTGCATCCAGATCGTTGGTCATGGTGACATCCCGCTCGTTGGCGAAGTTCTTGTAGAAGTACAGGGTGTAGGTGGTCTCGCCGCCCACATGGGACATATCCTTGCCGCGGCGGAACACCGTGAGCTCCACGCGGAGGCTGTCGCCCTCGGACAGGCCGGCGTTGAGGATGATGGGTTTGCCGGTGTAATCCTGATTGACGATGACCTGCTGGAAGGTGGACGAGCCGTTTTCCTTGTGGAAGGTGGACACCGTCAAGCCATAAGTGGTATCAGGCTCAATGTAGTACACCGGGTTGAGGTACAGGTCGCCGGTCATCATGGACGGGATGGAGATGTAGTACCGGTTGTTGTCGGGATCGAACACCGGCGAGAAGTCGTAATACTTCGTGGTGACGCCCGGTGCGCCGGTGATGGGATCCTTGACCGGCTGGTTCTCCTGATACATCTGGATGTCGCGCAGCTTGGCCGCGTTGGGATCGGTCTTGCGGCGGATATCCCAGTAGTAGGTGCGGGTGACGGTGCCGTCCTCGGAGGTGACCTCGATGGTGACCCGGTTGATGCCCGGCTTGAGCACCACGTCGTGCAGCTCGTAGCGGTAGGTCACAGGCTCGGTCGCGCCGCCTGCGGGGATGACCTCGGTGACCGTGCTGCCGTCTGCGGCCTTGTACTTCACGGTGGTGTCGCCGCTGCCGTCGGTGACCACGCTGATGAGATCCTCGCGCTCAATGGTGACCACGCTGCCGTCGGGCAGATGGATGTCCGCCTTGGCGTCCAGTTGGCTCTGGAGGATGGGCCGGTTGGCATTCTGGCCCTTGATGCCGTGGGGCAGCCGCACCGTCTCCACCGCAAAGTCACAGGGCAGGATGTTGGTGAAGTCGATGGTCTCCACGTTGGCTTCCACGACCATGTTGTAGTTATTGTTGGCCGAGTGCTGGTCGAAGACGGGGCTGCTGGGCACGTAGGTGGGCACCGTGTTGCCGTCGCCGTCCTTGTGGGTGTTGTACCACTCCTCCGCTTGGAGGTCCACCAAGTACGCCTGCGCGCTGCGGCGGTAGATGTGGAGCATGTAGAGGACGTTGTCCTTCACGCCGTTGGTGCGGTTGTAGGTGACCCGGATGGGCACTTCCATGAACTTCGCGTCCGCCGGGATCACCAGATCCATCATGGACTCGCTGGTGAAGTTGTTGGTGGGCGCAGAGCCGGTGGAGGCCGCGCGGTCAGCCACGCGCCACTGGTACGCGCCGATCTGCACCATCTGGAGGTCGCGGCTGTTGTCCACCAGCGTGTTGACGCGGATGGAGACCTTGTCCGCCGCGGCGGGAACGCCGACCACATACGTACCGAAGACGATGGGCTCAAGGCCGTTGTTTTCGCGGTCTTCGTTGTCCACGCCGTTCTTCTCGTTGAGCCGCTGAGACAGGATGTTCATGGTCTCGGCGTAGTCGTCGGGCGTGTTGCGCCACGTCTCCGCCTCGTCCCACTTGGCCGTGCGCGGGTTGGCCGGGTCGCGGTCGGTGGGCATGAACGTACCCTGCTCGCTGTCCACGATCACGCCGATGAGATCCTTCTCCACCTCGATGATGTCCAGCTCGTAGATGCGATACTGGACGGTCTTGGTGGTGGTGATGAGGAAGTTGCCGTTGACCGACTTCTCCCGCTTGATGGTGGTGACGGTGACGATGCCCGTGTTGTCGTTGACGATCACGTTGCCGTTGCCGTCGCGCTGGATCAGGCTCTCGTCCTCGTCGGTCTGGCCGGGCACGACGGTCTCCGGCTGCTCCAGAGCGGCGTCGTAGGGCACGGAGGTGGTGGTGACCGTCTCCATGAAGATCTTCACCTGCATCCGGGTGGTGTCGTTGCCCGGGATCAGCTCGCTCTGGAGCGGGCTGACCTCCTTCAGCTCCACCTGCGCGCCGATCTTGCCGGTGGCGGTGTTCGCGCCGTTGAGGGTGTTCCACACGGAGGTGTAGGCGTCGCTGTTCAGCGCCTTAGCGGTGACGTTGGGCCGCTTGCCGCCGTTCTCCGTGAGCTTGGACACATAGGCGAAGTAACGTCCGGAGGCCGGGTCGAAGATGGCGTTGGAGTTGTTGACGCGGATGTAGTCCAGCTTCAGGTCGGCGCCCGCCCGGTTGATGCGGATGAGGTAGGTGTTCTGCTTGCCGGTCTCGGCGGTGACCACGATCTGGAAGTCGTTAATGCCGATGTTCAGATCCACCAGCTGGTAGAGGTTGACAAGGTTGCCGCTGATGGGCACCCACCGGCCGTCCATGTTGCGGTAGAGGGTCAGGAAGGCTTCGGTGTTGTCGTGGTCGTGGTTGATGTTGGCCCAGATGTAGGCCTGACTGACCCCGTGGGGCAGGTCGTAGGTGTAGGTGTAGACCGGGTCGCCGGGCTGCGTGCCGACGCCCACAGGCTCCTTCGGCTCATAGCCCTGAACGCCCATCTCCACGCCCCACTTGCCGTCGGGCTTGAGGGTCGCGTCGTCGGACAGGACATGGTAGGTGGCGGAGTACTCCAGCTTGAAGCCGGTGTTGGGCACGTACAGCTCCACGGGGATACGCATATAGTCCTGACGTTTGAACACGTCCGCAGGCGCAACGCCGGGCTGGCTGACCAGCTGGCCCGTACCGTCATCCTTCTTGTCATAGGGGATGGTCATGGTCGTGCCGTTGGCGAAATAGACGATGGTCTGGAAGTTGGCGTCGTCATAGACGATGGGGCCGTTGGGCCAAGTGTCGCCCACCGGGTGGGTCTCCCAAGCCAGCTCGGTGTTCTTGAAGGTGCTCTCGGTGAGGTTGCCGCTGCCGTCCAGATGACAGATCTTGACCTCCAGATCCACGTCCATGAGCCGCTGGGTCTTCTTCTCGTGGCCGGCATAGCCGTCCTCTATCACCACCATCTGGTCGAGCAGCGCCTGCAGGCGGTCTGCGGTGATGTTCGGCTCATTGATACTGCCGCTGCTCTGGGTCTGCACCAGCCCGTTTTGGTCGCAGTAGGTCACCAGCAGCTCGTAACCGCCGCCGGTCAACTGCTTGTAGGTGGTGTGGATCAGCTCATTGGCATGGATGGTGGTCTTATACTTGCCGTTATAGGGCGCTTCGGTGGGCGCGGTGTAGATCTTGTAGGTCACATCGTCGGGCGTGCCGATGGTGACGCGGATGGTTTCATCCTTCAGGGCGCGCTGGGTCTCCGCCTCGGCCTCTGTGGTAATCAGGCCCTTGCTGACCACGTCGCCGCTGCCGTTCACCGTGTCGTGGTAGATGCTGTTCTTCAGCATCCCTTCGTAGGTGACATTGTACGCTTGGCTGTTGAGGATGACGGAGGGCAGTTGGTCGCGCCTGCCGTCCAAAATGCTCACTGCGGCGGCGCGGAGATCCGCCTCGGTCAGACCCGTGTAGCTGCCGTAGGAGCTGCCCGAACCGCCGACCTGATTCTGGCCGGCTATCAGGGCCTCCAGAACCTTCTCATAGTACTTGCTGTAGGTCAGGCCCTGATAGTACTGCGGATAGTAGGACCCCGCGTAGGCCTTCATCAGCTCGTAGGAGGTGGTGGCGTCGGCGTACACCGCCAGCTTGCCGCTGCCGTCCTTCTGCAGCTCATAGTTGAAGCGGTAGTCGTAGATGTGGCGGTTGAAGGCGCGGTCGCTGAAGCCGATGTAGTAATTCGGCGACTGCATGGCCGGATCGTTCACATCGGTAATGCCATGCTTGGCGGCTTCCGCTGCGTCAAAGACGATCAGATTGTCAAGGAACACGTCCAGATTCACATAGTGGATGATGAGCAGGTAATCTCTGGGCGGATAGCTGCCGGAGACGGGGGTGACGGTGATGTGGAAGTAGTTGTCGCCGTCGTTGAGGCTCTGGACGGGGATGGAGAGCAGACCGGTGGCGTTCACGTCGTACAAAATGCCGTTCTTGTCCTGCGGGTTGTAATCGCCTTCCTTGATCAGGTTGCCCTCGTTGTCGTACTCCGCGTTTTTCCAGACCATCTCGCCGTTTTCGTTGCGGACATAGATCTTGTAGCGGTCGCGCTTCATGTCAATGCCTGCGGTGGTCTCGGAGGACTGGATCTGCACCAGCGCGCTGCGCGAGGTGTTGTAGACCACCGTGGAGGCCTCCAGCATGGAGGTCTGCGGGTTGCGGTTGAGGGCCAGATCCTTGTTGTCCACGCGGATGAAGTCCAGCCACTGATCCAGCGCGTTCTTGCGAACCACGGCGTAAACGGTCTTTTCCTCGCCGCCCAGCTTGACGGTGACAGGCACACGGGTCTCCGCACCGAAGAGGTTCACCGCCGGGTTGGTGGTGTAGAGCGCCTCGGTCTTGGGGTTGCCGGTGATGACCACCGGCTCGTCCTTACCGGGCACCTTGGTGGTGACGGTAAAGTTGGTGCTGGTGTTGTAGCGGAACGTACCCAGAGACTGGTTGTCCTGATCGGCCTTGCCGATGTTCAGGTTGAACCGGTCGGTGGTCGGGTTGAGCTTGCCCGCCAAATTGGCGAAGGTCGCGCCGATGGCCACGGAGGTCTGGCCCACATCAAAGACGATCTCCTTGTAGATGGCGCGGTTGGCCACCAGCTCGTCGTAGCGGCCGTCCTCCTGAAGCAGGCGGTAGATCACGCCGTCGCGTTCGCCGTTGTTGGTGCCGTCGGCGTTTTCGATGTGCTTGCCCATGTAGTAGAGCGGCTCGGACGCGCCCACCGTGGACAGGTCATCCACCGGCACAACGTAGCGGTAGTCGCCGTTGACGTCGCGGGTCATCACGGTGCTGTTGTTGATGCGGATGATGAGGTCGCTGAAGTCGGTCTGCTGGTTGATGATGTGGAGCTGGTAATCACTGTGGGCCGGGCCGGCGGTGACGGTGATGTCCAGATAGAAGTCCGTCACGCTCTTCTTGATGAGCAGCTCGCCGGTCAGGGTGTACTGGTTGCCCACGCCGCCGGAGCTGGCGGTGTTCTTGGCGCTGTCCAGCACGGTGGAGACGTTGTTCAGCGTACCCACGGGGTTGCCGTCCTTGTCCTTGACGATGGCGTTGTCGATCATCAGGCCGTCCACGTCGCGGCCTACCTCGTACTCATAGGCCAGATAGCTGTTGCCTGCGCGGTCTTTCAGTTGGACGGTGGCGCGGTCGCTGCGGGCGCGCAGGAGGAAGGGCACATAGACGTAATCCTGAGACTCGCCGTCGCGGATGGTGGAAACGGTGGCGACCCAGCCGCGCACGCCTTCCTTGGACGCTTCGTTGTTGGCCCAGCGGTCGCCCGGATTCTGCTTGCCCACGGCCACGTAGATCAAGTCGGTGTTTTCGCCGCCGTTTTTGAGCAGGATCTCATAGACCTTGTGGACATTGCCGCTGGGAGAGGTCACGCGGACATAGACCACGTCCGTCTCGGCGCCGCCGATGCGGTGGCTGTCCTTGACAGTCTCATGCATGATGGCCTCAGACCAGTTCTTCTGGTCGGTGCTGTATTCGATCCAAGCGTCAGGCTCTACGGTGATGAAACGCAGGTCGGTGACGAAGGTCACGCCGGGCAGCTCCACGGTGTAGTGGCCCTTGTCGTTGGTCGACCAATCCAGCGTACCTTCCACGTCGCCGCCGCTGGACACCTCGCCCGCGCCATAGCCCAGATTGTGCTCCGCGCCCACGAAGCGCAGGTCGGCGTTGTCAGAGCCGCGGCGCAGCTCCAGCTTGTAGAAGCGGTGGCTGGTGCCGTCGGTGGAGTCCACGCGGAAGTAGACATAGGCCTTCTCCGTATCCACCGCGCGGGTGGCGTCCGCCTGACCGTAACCGGAGCTGAGGAGCTTGCCTTCGGGGTTGAAGATGCGGACCAAGCTGGTCTCCGCCCCGGCCACGCCGCGGACGAGGGCGTTGTCGCTCATGCCGCTGAGCTTGCCGGAGATGACGGCGAAGTAGTTGTAGATCGGCTCGTTGGCGCTGCCGCCGAACTTGGTCATATCCTCGCTGGTGAGGAACTTATCCGCGCTGAAGGGGGTTGCCTCGGTGTAGCCGTCGTTGGGGTTGACCGCCGTGTAGATCTTCAGATCCAGATCGGCCACGGCGTCCACCAGAGTCATCTCCAGCACCACGATCCGCACCTCATCGGGCAGATCCACGCCGCCGGCCATGTTGTAGTCATCGCGGGAGCCGACCAGAATGGGATAGTAGATGGTGTCGCCGATCCGCATGGAGGACAGGTCGAGGTAAGTGCCCTTGTCCACGCTGGTCTCGTCCGCGCCCCGGCTGAAGGTCAAGTCGCCGTTCACGTCCACATACTCAAACTCCGCATCGGTGGCAATGGCGCTCAGGCGGATGGTGCCGCCGCGGACGGAATTGGCGGGCGCAGGCACGTCCAGATGATACAGCTCTGCATGGACGGAGGTCATGGCGGCGTACTGGCCGCGCAGGCCGCTGCCCGCAAGGAGCTTGTAGATGTAATAGGTGTCGTCCATCGGCCCAGTGGCACCCACACCCACGGTGTAACCCGTGAGAGCCGCCTCCATGCCGCCGTTGGTGCCCTGACTGTAACGCTCCGGCTCCAGCGTGGCTGTGACGCTGTAGGGACGGCTGAACTCGTCCTGATCGGGCAGCAGCTCGCCCTTGTCGATCAGTTCCTTCTGCTCGGCGCGCTGGGCGGCGGCGATGGCCTCGCGGTCCTCCAGCGCCTTGCCGGTGACCACTAACTTGCCGTCCTTCAGCTCCAGAATCACGCCGTCGGCGGAGACATAGCGGGCGCGGCGGTTGTTGGCGGTGATCTCGCTCAGGCGCAGGTCGTTGTCGCGGTGGTTGAGGATCAGGGTGTAACGGGCGGGGGTCAGGTCGGCGCCGTTGGCCAGATTGGCCACCTGAATGCCATAGTTCACCGTCTCGTTATACACCGGCTTATACTCGCCCTTGCCCTTGCCCACATAGACATACTTGCCCTCGGCGTTCTGGGTGTAGCTGCCCAGCAGCTCACCTTCGGTGTCCGTTCCCACATACTCATAGTGCGCAATGGGGAAGTCCACCGTAATGTCGTAGCGCTCGAACGGGCCGTTGCCCTTGCCCACAAAGGTGTAGCCGCCGGAGGCGTTCTTGGTGTAGCTGCCCAACAGGACGGCGTCGGTGTCCATGCTCAGCCGGACATAGCTGCTGCTCAGGCCGCCGCGCACCTGCTTAATGCGGCGGTAATGGCCGACTTCACCCTCCGCCACCCGGTAATAGGTGCCGTCCGCGTTTTGTTCATATGCGCCGGGGATGGGATCGCCCTTTTCGTCCAGACCGGTGGGGACGAAGAACTCCATGGACTCGCTCTTGAAGTTGCCGAAGGCGTCCAGCTCGTACAGGCTCACCCACGCGCTGGGCTCTGCGGGTGTGATGGTGAGGGAGACCTTTTCGCTGGCGGCGGCCACGTCGCCCTCCACCAGACGGGTGCGGGTCACCTCGTCAGGATCGTCGATCAGGTTCTGGCGGTCGTTCAGAGTGGCCTCGTCCGGCTCGACGGTGACCTGCATCAGCGCGCGGTTGTCGTTGGCGCGGTTCAGGTTCAGGGTGTACCGGCGGGCGGTGTCTGTACGGCTACCAATGAGCTGCTCGTTCTCGGAACGGATGTAGATGTAGACGGTGGTGTCGCTGCCCACGTTGGCGTGGATGTGCTTCAGATCCTCGCCGGGCTGCGGCATATAGGTGCCGTCGTTGGCGTCCACCTGCACGCCGCTGTACTTGTACTCCGCCACGGCGCGTACCAGAATGTCGGTGGCGCTGCGGTCGACGGTGGCGTAGAAGGTGGTGGGCACAAGGCGGTACTCATAGACCTTCTGGCCGTTCTCCTCGCCGATGTAGATCTTCTGGATGGCGGGGATCTTGTTGCCCTCCACGGCGGGATCTTGGGTCACGCCGGCGGGCAGCACCTTGACCTCTTCTCTTCTGGTGTCCGTACCCCAGACATAGTCGGTCTTGATCTTGTTGCTGTTGAGGAACTGCGCCACCGCGTAGGTCTCGGGTACGATGAGGTTGACCCGGTAGAGGATGCCGGTCTCGGGATCTGTCCAAGTGTCGCCGTCGCGGTAAACCTGACCGTACTTATCCACCACCTGAGTGAACCGCTGGAGGGCCACGCCGTCGCCGTCCTTGGTCAGCGGGGTGAGCGAGCCGTCCATGGCACGGTAGTACGGCTGGGCGTTGGGCTCGGCCGTGCCGTCCTCCACGCCGGGCGTACCGTTGGCGTAGGCCCACAGGCCGTAGGCCTGCTCCTCGCTGTCATCGGTGCGGTAGTGCATGTAGTCCAGATTCAGGTTCTCGGTGTTGGCGTTGCGCACCTGAAGGACATAGTGGCGGATGGAGCCGTCCTGCGCCTTCACGCTGAAGTACTGGTTGTCCACGGCCTGCTCCAACGGGAACTCGGGGTAGTTGCGATCCTTCTGGAAGGCGATGTCGTAGTAGTTGGTGATGTTGTCGCCATTGACCTGCAGCTCGGTCAGCAGGTTCACCGGCGCAAACATGGCGTCGACCAGATACCCGCGCCCGGAGGTGGGCCATGTGACGATCTCGGTCACATTTTCGAAGGGATCGCCGCTGCCTGTGTCGCTGGGCATGTTCACGCCCACCTTGCTGGTCTGGCTGGTCGCCTTGATGCGGGTGGGTGTGGGCGTAAAGACACCAGGATTGATATCGTAGCGGTACACGCCCTCTTGGCTCAGGAAGCCGTACCAGACGCTGCGCTGGATGGGCACGCCCAGACCGCCCACGCCGTCCAGATTCGGCCCGGCCAAGAGCTCCAGCTTCAGGCCGCCGTCCACATACACCTGATCGGTGATGTCGTTGCCGTCCTTGTCCACGAAGTGGTCGCCGGTCTCATCCACCGCGAAGTAGAAGAGGATCTCGTCCTCTCTGACCTGCTTCATCTGCCCCAGATCTCTCAGGCGGCTCTCGACCTCGGTCTTTGCGGCCTCAAGTTCCTTCTTCTTCGCCGCGTCGGTCTCGGCGGCGATGGCTGCCTTAAGCTCGTCCAGCTTCTGGGTCTTTTCCGCCAGCTCCGTCTTGATCTTGGTCAGCTCTTGGCCGATGACCCCCAGATCGCGGGTCAGGGCCTTGACGGTGCCGTCGTCATCCTTGACGTAGGCCCGCTCGCCGTCGGAGCGCTTATTGATGTCGTAGATTTGGACATATTCCACATCGGCGTCGCCGGAGATGATGGTCAGCTGGAACTTGTAGACGTTGGTCACCGTGTTGTCCTCGGAGGTGACCTCCAGACGGATGCTGCCCTGATTGTTCTTGCCCGCACCGGTGTAGCCCGCGATGGGCAGGAGGATCTTCTTGCCGTCCTTGCCTGTGGTCTGGCCCACATACTTGCTGCCGTCGGGCACGGTGATGGTGGCTGCGCGGTTGCCCAGCACGTTCGTCACGGTGTAGAGGTCGGCGGGGACATAGTATGTGCCGTTTTCGGCGCGGGTGAGGTGGTTGGTGCTGACGGTGAAGCGGTGGACGTAGACCTTGCGGCCCAACTCGTCCGTTTCCTCCGCGTACGGGCTGTAAGTGGTATCAGGCGAGTAGATCTCATCGTTGGTGAGGTTAGAGCCTTCGTCGTACTCCGCCGGATCAGTGCCGGAGATCAGCTTCTTCTCCATGTCCAGTCTGGCCTCGGAGGACTTGCGGTAGATGTTGATGGTGTGGACGCTCTTCGCGCCGGACTCGGCCACCGCGGTGACCACCACCTGAAGGGCGGTGGGCAGCTCGGGATTGGTCGCCCAGTTGTCGGTCACTGCCGTGCCGATGTCCAGACAGTTGTTGGCGTTGAGGTTGACCTTGTCCTTGCTGAGGGACTGCTTGAGCGTGTAGGTGCCGTCCTTCTCCTTCTGGAGGATCTCAATGGTCAGATCCTTGGCGTTGTGGCCCACCACCTTTTGATCCAGCCACAGATCGAAGATGTCGTCGGTCTCGGTGGTGATGGCGTAGCTGTAGGTGTAGTCGGTGATGAGGCCGTCCTCGGTGGTCTCCACCTTTTCAGCCACAAGGTGGGTCATCACGGTCTTGTAATTGTCCTTGGTGGGATCGGTGTGGCCCGTGTCGCCCTGCGCCAGACCGTACAGCTCCAGCTGGTTGGCCGTCTCGTTCATACGGGTGACGATGACGCTGTAGGTGGTGAAGCCTTGGACATGAGACACGGCGTCCACGTCCACCAGCTCCTTGCCCGCGCGCACCTTGACCATGGTGGTGGAGTCGTTCTCGGTGTTGATCTCCACCAGCTTGGCCAGCAGCTCGGCCGCCAGCGCGCTGTCCCCTGCCGCCAGAGCGGCCTGCACCTCTTCCGCGGAGACGGACAGGTTCTTGCCTTCCACCAGCGCGAAGGGATTGGTGTCCTTCGTGGTCTTGGCGATCCAAGTGGTGTAGACCAGACCCTTGGCGGTTTTGCCGTCTGCCTTGCCGCCGTCGGTCAAATACTGCTGATAGGCGGCGTAGCTGGAGAACTCAGGCGCGGTGTAATCCACCCAAGTGATGCCGGTGTAGGTCTCGTCGTAGTTCTTGGACACGCTCTGGTACTCGGCCAGCAGATCCTTGTAGATGGCCCACAGGCCGTTGGGATCAGCGGTCTTGGACACGGCAGGCTCAGCGGGCTTCTTGATGAAGCCGAACTGCACCATGTCGCCAAAGCCGCCCGCAGGCGCGGTCTCGCCATCGGCCGCTTCGCCCTTGAGGGAGATGGCCAGCAGCTCGTTGGGGGTGGCCACGGCCTGAATGCGCCCGTCGAAGGTGTTCGGGTTATCCCGCACGTGGGTCACTTCGTCCTCGGTGGTGTCCTCGGGGATGTTGGCCAGATTGTACCCGGTCTCCGGCGTAAGCAGCTTCTCGTTGAACTGGGCCTGCACCACCGCCAGATCCACGGGGATGATGCGGAGGGTATAGGTCTTGCTGTTGCCCTTATAGTAGTTCTCGCTGGACTGGACGGTAATGGTCAGGGTGGTCTCGTTGACGCTGTCCAGAGCCAGATCGCCGCCCACTTCCTCGCAGTAGTTGGCCTCGTGGCGGCGCGGGTCGGTGGAGTTGGCGCCATAGGTAAAGCTCACGTTGGCGTAGGTGCTCATGGCGGTGGCGATCAGGTCGTGGACGCTCTCCACCACGTTGGGCAGATAGGCCACATAATCACCGTCGGGTGCGGTCTGGTACGCCTGAGTGGTGTACTCGAAGCTGCCCAGCTTGTACTGCAGCTCCACCTTCTCCAGATCGGCGTTGTCGTCCCACTCCACGAACTTGATGTACTCGGTGTGGTAGGCCGCGGCGGGATCGACGGTGGTATCCTGCTCCACGCCCTTGATGGTCGCCTTGGCGTACAGGCTGTGGTGCTTGCCCGCGCCGTCGGTGTAGGTATCTTGGAAGGACAGGAGATCCAGCTGGACTGCGGTCTGGCGGTTACCGGTGCTGAAGCTGCCGGTGGCGGCCAGATCCTCGTCCAGCTTGCCCAGCGCCACGTGATCCAGCCCGCTCTGGGCGATGGCGGTGATGTCCACCCTGCCGCTCTTCAGGTTCGCCGGGCTTTCCACAGCCACGATGACCCGCTGGCCGCCTTCGTCCTTGGCAAGCTCTGCGGCGGGCGCATTCTCCGCGCCGGCGGTGTGGTCGTAATTGTCGATATAGCTCTTCATGTCAAGGTACTCGACCACGTTGGACAGGTTGTCGTCCCCTGCGGCGGTGGCGCCGGCCTTCTCCAAGCTCTTCACCACGCGCTCCATATTGAAGATGTAGCTCTCCCGGGCGGCGTTGGGCGCGCCGGGCAGGACGGTGACAACGACTTGGAAGCGGGTGGCCAAATTGCCGAGTTCATCCACCGGCACTTGGAGAGTGTCGTTGAAGTCCTTGGTGTGGTGGCGGGTAAACTCGATGCCGCTGTTGTCGAAGGTCTGATAGGCGTTGCCGGTGAGAGGATCGGTGTAAGCGGGATTGCCGTAGACATAGCCGAAGGTGTCGGGGATGACCCGGACGTCCACCTTGGCGGAGTCGGAGTTGGCGGAGACCTTCACGCGGAACTCGCCGTTGGCCTCGGGGATAAAGTTGACGTAGTTGAGGTTGGCCTCGTTGTCGGTGAAGTTGCGGCCATGCTCGCCGTCGGCTTCATCCCAGTAGTACATTGCGCCGCTGGCCAGCGTGACGTCGCTGTCGGTACGCAGAAGCTTGAGGAAGAACACCCGCTCCAGCATATTGGAGGTGTGGACGTTCAGGTTGCCTGTGTAAGCGTCGCTTGCGCCGTCCGCGCCGTACACCGCGCCGGTGACGGCCGCGCGCAGGAGGATATAGGCGTCGGTGGAGGCCACCATGGTCACATCCCACTTGCCCGCCGTCGGCCCGGTGAGGGTGTTGGCGGCGTCGGAATCGGGATGGAGGGTCACGCCCAGATCCACATCGGTGCTCTTGGTCATCAGCTCCAGCTCGGCGCGGAGGATATCCTCATAACGCTTGGAGCTGCCGCTGCCGGAGGTCAGATAGTTGGGCAGGTGGGCCTCGTAGACCGTGACCGTCTTGCCGTCCACGTGGATGTGGTTGACGCCGCTGGGGGTGGTGTGGGTGGTGTTGTCCACCGCCGTCCCCTTACGGGTCAGGTCGGACAGAATACCCTTATCCTCGGCGATCTCGCCGGGCTTCTGGTCGCTCTGGCTGGTCAGATCGAAGGTCTTGAGATCCAGATTGACCGTCTCCACGTTCACCGTGTAGATCTTGCCCTCGCGGTTGTTGGAGGAGAGGACGTAGACATAGAACTTGTCGCCCTGCGTCACGCCGGTATCCTTCAGGGACACCGTGTTGCGGGTGAACTTCACACCGCTGACCGCGCCCTGCGTAAAGGGCTTGGAGGACACGGCGATCTGTGCGCCGGCGGAGGCGGTGGTGATGGTCAGGTCGCCCAGATCCACATCGGTGGGCAGGTAGAGAACAAAGGAGCTGTCGTCGTACCCGGCAACGCTGCCGTCGTCGTTTTTCACCTGAGCAAACACGCCGAACTGCGCGTCGTCCTTGCCGCCGTCCTCGTAATCGAAGCGCACTTCCTTAATGTCGGTGTTGCTGGAGTAGCGGTAGACATTCAGGAGGTACTCGGCCTCGTAGGTGACAGGCACTGTGGTGATGCCGCCCGTGCCGTCAAGGTCAAAGGCCTGAACGTTGACCGTGTTGCGCACGACCACCTGAACGCTCTGGATATCCTCATTGGTGGCCAGCGTCTTGGAGATCTGGAGGGTGTTGTTGGGCAGCGGGGGCTGCACCTCGCCGTTGTCCACCTGTGCGGTGACCTTGGCGTAGCCGCTGTTGGCAAGGATCTCGTAGTCGATGTCGATGCTGCCGTTATACATTCCCTTGTCCGCGTCGCCCACCAGAGCCTCGAAGTAACGCTTCAGCTCCTCGGCGATGACCTGATAGCTCATCTTGGGATTGGTAACGGTGGTGTTGCCCGCGTTGGCGGGATCGTAATGATCCACCACCGACAGCTCACGGATGGACAGGTCGGCGAACTGAATATGGACGGTGTAGGTCTGGGTATTGCTGCCGTCAGTGGAGGTGACGGTGAAGTGGGCGTCCTGCGCGCTGTGGCCCATAGCCACGGGATCAAGCTTCAGGTCGTAGATGCCCTTCTTGGTCTCCGGCCGCGCCTCGCCCGCCAGATCGGCCACGATGGAGGCCATGGGATGACGGCTGATGCCGGTCAGGGTGGCGTCCACGGCGGTGCTGGGCAGCACCACGGTGTATTCATTCGAGCCGATATTGCGGTACACCACCGCCGTGCCCTCCTTGCCCAGATCATCCACATAGTCCATGGTAAATTCGGCCATCTGGGCGTTGTTATCCTTCTGGTAGATATGGAGGTAATAGGTCGCGTCGGTGTAGGTGACGCCCGGGTTGGGCTTGAGCTTGATGGCTACCTCGGTGGCGGTGACGCCATAGGGGTTGGTGTAGTCGCGCACGAGGATGGGCATGGCGTCCACCTGCCGCCAGTAGTTGTAGTTGGCGGCTGTCGCGCTGGTGGGCATCTCCACGTTGCCGGAGGCCAGACCCAGATTGAGCAGGGCGTTGCGGGAGGTGGCCTCAGCGTACACCTTGGCGGTGACGACGCCGTCAGCCAGCGCATCATAGAGGGTGTGCTCGCTGGTCTCGCCCTTCCAGTCGCGGACGTAAGGCTCGTCGCGCTTGACCGCGGGCTTGTCGTCCACGTCCACCCGCAGCAGGGTGTTGTCCTCCTTGTAGATGACCACCTTGTACATGCCCTCGGTGCCGTCCACGGCCTTGACCCACAGGTCAAACGGGGTCTCCTCGCCGAGGAGCACCGCGTCGCGGACGGTGTACTCCTTGCGGTGCGGCTCGGTCATGCCGGGGGTGAGCTTGAGGTAGGAGAGGTCGCCCGGGCCGATGACTTCGATGTCGGTCAGCTCCACATAATCGGGCACGAAGGCGGAGTACTGGCGGATGGCGTCATCATAGATGGCGGGCACGGCGATGATGTTGCCGGTGTCCTTCTCCTCGTAGTAGACGATGACCTGCTGCGGGTGGGTCTCGCTGCTGGAGCGGTACAGCCGCAGGTACTTGGTGTTGACAAGGTGCTGGGTGGTATTGTCGCCGGGCACCAGATAGTTGCCCACTTTGATCTGGAACTGGCTGCACTCGTTGTCAGACAGCTTCTGGGTCTGGCGGTACACCCGAGAGCCGTCCATCAGCGTGGGATCGAGGACGGTGGAGTCCAGATCGCTGACGGTCAGCGTAGACGCCCAGCTGTGCTTGGGATCGGGCGCGGGCGGATAGTGGGTGTGGTTGTTGTGGGACTGGACTTCCATCTCCACATAGCGGGCGTGCTCGTCCACGATGGCGTAGTACACCACCCGGTCTTCCCCGTCGATGTTCTCGATGTAGTACTGGTTCAACAGGCTCTCGCCGTCGATGTCCAGAATATCCAGCTCCAGATCCACCACCACAAACTGGAAGGTGTAGGTGGCATGGGCGTTCTTGCTGGAGGAGACCACCTCCACGGTGTAGCTGCTCTCGTTGGTGATGGTCTGGCCGTCCACCTGATTGCGGCCCCAGTCGGACTTGACGTTGACCGCGTCGCCGGGGACGATGAACTGTACCTGCGCCGCCAGCTTGTTGGCCACGGCGGTGACGGTGGCGTTGCCCGCCGTGCCGTTGCCCACCATGAGCTGGTCAAGATGCTCCACCAGAATGGGATCTTCCTTGGCGGAGACCACGAACTGGTACGTTCCGCCGATGTGGTTATCCGGATCATCCGAGCCTTCCACAAACTTGCCGTGGAGGTTGATGGTCTCCGGTGCGCCGGCGGGAGTGCCGTCTTGGAACTTGTAGGTCAGGACGGCTTCCTTCAGGGAGACGTCGTCGCTGGTGCGGTAGATCTGGAGGTAGGAGGTCTTGTAGTCGCCAGCGGCGGCATCTTCGGCCCGCACCTTGATCTGGAACTGGGTCATCTCGTTCTCCAAGGACACGTTGTGCATGGTGACCACGGAGCTGTCGCCGTCCTTGGGATCGTCTGCCTCTTCGTTGGGGGCACTGACGGAGACCCGGGCCGCGTCGTCGGTGGCGCGGATGGTCAGGTCGGTCAGCTCGTTCATCTCATCCACCAGCACGCGGTAGAGGTCGTACTCCTCGCCGTCGATGGTGATGGTCTCCCGCAGGGAGGTGAGGTAATCCTTCCAGTTGTCCTTGACCTCGTCCTGCTTGATGTTGTCGTAAAGCTGATCCTTGCCGTCCTCGGGGGCGACGTTGATCAGGCGCAGGGAGTTGTCGTCGTTGACCCGCACCAGATGGAGGGTATACACCCGCTGCGCGCCCAAGGCGGAGGTGACGATGATGTCCACAAAGGCTTCCTTGAGGCTCACGTCGTTGTAGGCGTTGACCGCCTGATCCGCATTCTTGAGGGTGGTGGTCAGCCAAGTGAGACGGCTGAGGTCGATGGCGAAGTGGCCCTTGCCGTCGCCGGCGGTGGTGATGCCGTGGATGTTGCGGTTGAACACAGCGGCGGTGTTATAGGGATAGCTGGGATCGTAAACGCCGGTGTGGTTTCCGTAGCCCAGCGCCACGCTGGTGGTCGCGTCCATGGCTTCCACTTCGATCTCCACCCACTTGTCATTGGCGCCGATGTTCTGCTCGTAGCGGATAAAGGCGTTGCCCACGCTGTCGTACACCACGCTGGGCGCCACACTGCGCCAGTTGTCATTGGTGGCGACGTTGGTGATATTGGTGCCGCTGACCGTGATGATCTCCGTGTTGCCGAAGGCCACCTGAAGCTCCTCGATGCCGGTGGGATAATCGGTGTGCTGGGTGGTGAGGGTGGCTACCTTCTCCGCGCCCACGTAGACGTCGAAGTCGGTGCGGGTCGCACCCAGCTCCACCTGACCCGTCCAGCGGCCGTTCACCGAGGCGGTGGGGGTCACATCCGCGCCGGCGGCATCCACCACGCGGATGGTGTCCCCCGTGGAGGTGATGACAAGGGACTTGCTGCCCGGCGTGGTATAGGTGGCGGCATAGATATCGCCGTTGGGGGCGACGGCGCGGCCGTCCAGAGTCACGCTGGCCAAGGTGCCGCCCACATAGGGCTGCTCCAGATTGACGGTATAGTTGCGGGTCATCGTTCCATCGGAGGAACGAACCATTACGGTGACAGACGCGCGGTTGCTGATCAGTTGGGCGGTCACATCGATGAGGCCCACTGCGCTCTTGCCGCCTGCGATAATGGTGGCGTTGGGATCTTCCGTCTTAAAGGTGATCATCGCCGTCTTGAGGCTGCGGTCCACGTTGGCGTTGAACACGGCGCTTTCGTGGGTGGCCTCCAGCTTCTGGGCGTCCTTCAGGCCGCGGTTGATGGTCACATACTTCAGGTCGGCGTTGGCGTTGACCTTCTTCACCGCCAGCGGATAGGCGGTGTACTTGCCGTCGTCCAGATTGTTGTAGACCGTCAGCTCGTAGAGCCGCTCCGTATCCGGCTTGTCGGGATCGGGCGTCGGATCGGGCGTGAAGTCCAGCTTGAAGCGGTAAGTGCGGCTGCGAACCTGATCCACCCCGTTCACCGTCTCCACGTTCTCGGTGTAGGTGAAGTCCAGATCGCGATCCTTCTTGTAGTCGTGGACGACCACGCGGTGATCCGCCGCAGAGGTGACCACCTCCAGCGTGCCGCCGTTCAGCGTGGAATCTGCGGTGAAGGTATAGCGGCCGTAGCTGTCCACATCGGCGGTGGTTGCGGTCAACTCGCCGTCCTTGGTGAGCAGCACCTGATCGGGACGGTAGCGGGAGGTGTCGCGGGTGACCACAAGCTGCGTGGTGGTCACGCCCGCCGCACCGTAAGGCGTGCTGCCGCCGGTGAAGGTATAGATGTTGATGGGCACGTTGCGGGTGCTCATGGCCGCGGTGAGGTTCAGCGGGATATCCTTCCAGTCGGAGAGGAAGCGCGGGGTCGAGCCGTCCACGCTCACCATCGCCAGCGGGCTGTTGGCGGTGACCTCCAGACGGAGCATGGTCGCTCCGGCGGGGGCGGTGTAGCGGTAGGCGCCGCGATCCACGGACAGCTCCAGCCCGTTGACCTTCAGCTCCATGATGGAGGCGGCGGAGCGGATGAAGTAGACGGCGTATTTCTCGGAGTGCAGGCCGTCTGCAGAGGTGACGGTGACCACCATCTTGTTGACGCCGGCGGGGATGGACACTTCGCCTTCCCACTGCGCACCGGTGATGAACGGGAAGTTCTCGGTGAGGATCTCCTCGCCATCAGGCGTCGTACCCGTGACCATCTCCACCTTCACGTTCTGGTGGGTGTTGTTGGGGATGATGCGGTAGTTCGCCTTGTTGGCGCTGGAGGGCATACGCACCAGATAGCCGGTGGTTCCGCTGCCCAGCGCAACCTTCTGGGTCTCCACATAAACGCCGGTGGCACCCGCCTTGGCGGCGATGCTCACGATCCCGGTGTCCTCCGCGCTGTAGTAGTCCAGCACGATGGTGTAGCGGGTCTTGCGCTCGTTGGGCACGCGCTTCATCCAGTCTTCCAGCGTACCGTTGGCGATGAGCTGCGCCATCCGGCCCTCGGTCTCAATGTCCGCGCCGTACTCTGTCCGCAGGGCAATGTAATCCCGGGCGGAGATGACCGTGACGGTGTAGCGGTTTTCGCCGGTGCGGCTCACGGGCACGGCTTGGAACACGCTGTCGCCGCGCTGTGCGCCGAGGATGTTCCCTTCGCTGTCCTGAAGCACCACCATGGCGAGACCGTTGCGGGTGTTGACCGTCAGGTTCACCGGCTTGCGGTCGGGCAGCGTCTCATGGGCCGTGTTCTGGGCGTCCAGCGTGAGGAGCTTGGCGTTGAGGGCCAGCCCGTCGGCACGCAGGGTGGTGTCGGTGTCGTCGGCATAGACACGCACGGTGTACCACTGCTGGCGCACGCCGGAGGAGGACACGGTGTAGAAGTTCATGTCGGTGTACGGGTTGGAGGTCACGCTGTAGACCGCCTTGGTCGTCCGCAGCAGGCCCGTACCCGTTTCGCTGACATTATAGAGGACGATCTTGCCGTTCTCGCTGGTGACGTGAGTACCCTTCTGGGTGGACGGCCCTGTAATGCCGGGGTTGACCTCCAGCATGGTCAGATACGGATTCTTCGGCGCGTCCACTTCCACGTTGAACTGGTTGTTCACCACGACGGGCTCTTCCGCGTTGGGATCGGCGGAGACCTCGAAGAAGGTGGGGTTGTTGGGCCGCGCGAAGGCGGGCAGCTTGTGCTCCCAAGTGTCGTCGGTGGGATCCACGATCCAGATCTCGCCCACGGTGGTGTCGTGGTTGGAGCGGAAGATCTGGGCGATGAACATCTTGCGGGCGTTGGGGGTCAGGATACGCCCGTTCTTGTCCACGCCGTACTTGGCGTAGAAGTCGTGGGTCACTTGGAAGTACACCGTACCAAAGCTGCCGTCTGCGGCGGTGTTCACGTAGTCGGTGGTGAAGTTGTCGCTGCGGTTTACCGGCGCGATGTTGTTGTCGGCTGCGTTTTCGGTGGCGGCGAAGCCGGTGACCTTGGCCTTTTCGTCCTTGGTCTTGATGTTGAGCTTCATCTCCGCCTCAGCCACGTTCAGGTTGAAGAGGTTGCCCGCAGGATCGGGACGGATGGCGTTGTTGACATTCGTGCCCACCAGCGCGCGGACGTAGTCCACGTCCACATCCACGTCCAGACGCTCCAGCGCCACATAGAAGGTGTCCGTATTGACGGCCGTGCCGTCGGTGTTGCGGGCCTGACTCTCCAGCGTTACCGCATAGTAGAGGTAGCTGCCCGCCACGCCGCTGGGCGTGGCGATCACGGCCGCGCCGTGGGCATAGTCGGCGTGGGTCTCGCCCAAAGGCGCGTACACATCATACAGCAGGCCGTTGCTGGGCTTGTAGTCATCCACACGGCTGTCGGACATCTTGGTGGTAAAGGTGGCGTCGCTGAACCGCTCGATCTTGGTAATGATGGCGTTGCGATCCACGGGATCGACCTTCAGGGTACTCTCAATGGTGGGGATAAAGCCCTTGTACGGGTCGGTCTTCGTGCCTGTGCCCATGGCGGCGTCCAGCTCGCCGGCATCGTGATAGATGCGGTACTCGCCCATCTCGCCCTCGGCGGCCACGAAGCCCGTGTGAACCTCGGTGGACTTATCCTTGACGATGAGGGTGTAAACCTTGGTGTTGGCCGGGTTCTGATCCTGCGCCATCACGGTGACGGTGTACTCGCCGCGCTGCAGGTTGCCCGGGTTGACCGTCGTGCCCAGCGTGAAGTCGTTGGGGAACGGGCTGACGGGCCGTCCGGTGGCCTTGTCGGTCAGCTTCAGATACGCGCCCGCAGAGACCTCCAGACGGGCCAGCGCGTCATAGTCGCCGGTGGAAGCCGTGCCGCCCACGCCCGCAGTATACGGGTCGAGGTAGAGCACCAGAATCGTCTCCGTCTCAGTGGACTCGTCCTTGGCCGGATAATACTCTGGGTCGGGCTTGTAGTTGCCGTTGGAGCCGGCAGGCTTGGGATCTTGCTTATAGTCGTTGAACACGGTCAGCTCCGCCTTGTTGCTCTGACGGTTGAGCTGGAGCAGGTAGCCGTAGTCGCTGCCGAAGCGGGCCACGAACTTCTCGTCCTGCGCCATGGCCTGAACCCGCATGGTAGCGGCGGTGTACGGCGTGTTGTAATTCTCGCGCACGTCGAAGAGCTGGGCGGTGAAGATGTTACCTGCGGAGGCGAAGTTGGCGCGGGCCATAGCCCACATACGCTCCCACTCGCTGCCGGAGGCGCTGGTGGTATCCTTGAGGGTCGGGTAGTCAAACTCGGACTTGGCCAGAATCGTGCCGTCGGCGGTGTAGATGGTGCTCAGGCTGCCCTGATCGCCGTGGATATCCTTGCCCAGCAGGTCGAGGGCGGGCTTGGTGTAGGCGTTGACACCATGGATCTCCACCTTGACCTCGGTGGTGGTCAGGCCGATGGGCGCGGTGAACGTGCCGGTGTCCTTGTTGTACTTGGCCTCGTTGCGGTACTCCTGCTTGGTCTCCGTATCCGTGTAGCTCACCCAGACCCGGACGCTGGTGTCCTCGCTCATGGGCCGGATGGTGAACGGGAACCTACGGTTGAGGTAAGCGGTGGTGCCGTCCGCCGTGGCTACGCCGTCCTGCGTGGAGGAAATGCGGATGGTGTACTTGGTCTCGTAGTCGTCCGGCGTGGCGGGGGTGAAGCCGGTCGCCAGCGCGTGGTCGCCGCCGGCACGCATCAGGATCTTGTCGATATCCGCCGGCATATCCGCGTCCGTGGAAACGTAGATCGGGTTGTCGTTGGCATCCAGCAGCTCCAGCTTCACCTTTTCGTGCTTCAGGGACTGGACGGTGAACTGCTCGGCCTGATTGTTGACCTTGTAGTCGTACACGCTGTACGCGCCGTTCTCGTCGCGCTCCAGATTGAGCACTTCGCTCTCGCCCTTACGGGTGTAGCTCACCGACACATCCAGATTCATATCGGTGGGCACGATGGTCACCTTATGAGTCAGGGTGTGTTTGTTGTACTCGGCCGCCACCTTGGCGTCCAGCTCGGCCTTCAGCGCCGCCTCGTCGCGCTTGTTGGGGTCTCCGTCAGGCAGAGCCTTATTGGCGGCGATAAGGGCGTTGTTCTCGATGATGATCTGGGCCAGACGGTACTGACCGTAGGCGGACAGCACAGACATATCCATCTTGAAGCCCTTGGTCGTGCCGGAGATGGTCTCGTAGTCGTCGTTGGACTTGCTGAAGCCGCGCTGGAAGTTGAACACGCCGTCCTTCACGGACTGGTAGTCATGCTCTGCGCCGTTCTTCTCCAAAACCTTGATCTGGGCGCCGGCATAGTTCAGCGTGGCGGTGAAGTCCGCAGTGGTGTACGAGGTGGAATCGGGGATGTAGGTCAGGTACTCGCCCGGCTTGGGCTGGTTGTAGACCGCCTCATGGGCGTAGGTCTCCTTGGCGTTGGTGACCACGCTCTTGAGGGTGCGGTCGGTGGACACCCGCTCCAGCTTAAGGGTGACGGGGATCTTGAGCAGGGTCTCTCTGCCGTAGGCGTCCACCTTGCCGGAGGGCACATACATGTAGATCAGCAGTTCGGACTTCTCCTTGCCGGAAGCGTCCTTCAAGGGGATGTTGACGCGCTTGTTATAGATGCCCAGATCGTCGTCCAAGACATAGCTGGGATGCTCGGAGTAGTCCATGGAGGTGGGATTGTCCACCAGAGCCTGCGGCTCGTCGAAGAAGATGTAGCTGGTGACAGGCATCTCGGGAATGAGGGTCAGATCCAGCTCCTCCAGATCGCTGGGGATGGTCAGGGTGTACACCTGATCCTTCACCGTCTTATCCTTGACCGCGTGGATGTTGCGGAATTCATCGTGGCTGCTCTTGCCGTCGTTGCCCACATAGTGCCAGTCGTAGTCGGCGATCAGGTCCTCCACCAGCAGCCCATCGAAGCTCCAGCGGAACTTCAGGAAACGCAGCACGGTGGTGGCGTTGTCCTCGGCCCGGACGTAGAAGGGCACATAGATGCCGGTCTCCAGCGCCTTGCGCAGATCTTCGTCGTTCAGATCCAGCGCACCCATGAGGTCGCTGATGGGATTGCCGTTGGCGTTCACATTGGCGGCCCAAGCGGCGGCGTCGGGGGCATGGCCGGCCATGGCGTCGGTGATGTCCCGTCTGTCTGCGGAGAAGTAGAAGTTGGGGGTCTTGACGGTGTTGCCCGCGCTGTCCTTCACAGGGTTGCCCGCGCTGTCCAGCATATCCTTCATGTCCATCCAGACATTGGAATAGGTGCTGTTGGCGGTGATACGGAAGGGCATCATCCCCGCGTTGCGGTCAATATAGGTGGTGTAGTAGGTCTGGGTCTTGTTGTCCTTGTCTTGGAAGGTCTCCGACTTCAGCGCCGGCGCGGTCAGGTCGGTGTTGCGGGTGCGCACCTCCACCTCGGTGTCGGCGGAGCGGAATACGATGCTCAGGTCGTAATCCTTGGTGGTGCCCGCCTCGTCGATGACGCGGATGATCACCTTCTGGCCGCCGTCCTTCTCCATCTGGTCGGGGTAGAGCTTGACCGGGATGCGCGCCAGATAGTAGCGTTCATCAGAGAGGTTCTCACGGGTAAAGGCCGCGAAGTTGCCCAGCTCATCGGTCACAGCCACGCTGACGCTGCTCTTGAGGGAGTACTGCTCATAGGGCTTGCCGTCCGGGCCGGTAGCCATCGTGCCGGCGGCGGCCTCCAAGAAGATCGGGCCGGGGTTCGAGCCGGAGACTCTGGGCACGGCCACATAGTAGCTCACCTTGCCCTCGTCGTCCACGACCTTGCGGATGTTGTAATCCTTGTGCGGCTCGATGTCGCCCAACACGCCGCCGGGGGCGGTGCCGTGCTGGTCGCCGGAATAGTCCTTGTTCTGGAAGCCCAGCACGCGAACCAGATCGGTGCCGCGCTCGGCGTACTGCACGATGACCAGATAATCCTTGGGCATGGCGGTCTGGCCGTCCAGCGACAGGCTGGCGCGGAACTTAAAGGCGGTATAGCCCGCGCTCTCCGGCCGCAGATCCACTTGGAAGGACACGGACAGATCCTTCTCGCTGGACTTCACGGCCGAGCCCATGAGGTCGGTGTCGTTGCTCATGCGCTGCACCATGGTGAGGACGTTCTCGGTGGTCAGCTTGAGGGTGGCGGTCGTGCCCTCCCCGGCCGGCACATCGTCGGGATAGCGCACCTTCACCACGAAGGTGGGCAGCTCCTTCTGAGAGCCGTCGTTGTTCTTGCCTGCCAGCGTCATCACATCGGTGTAGCGGTAGCTGCCGTCGTCGTTCTTGACGTAGTACGGGTTGACCTGCGCGCCGGTGGGATAGGCCGAGTAGGTGGTGTTGGGATCGTCATAGAGGAGGAAGTCCTCCAGCGAGTAGATGGGCTTGTTGTCCGTGCCCACCTCGCCGGTCTCCACCTGAACCTGACGCACGATGGCGCCCTTGGTGACGGTGGAGGCCACGATGTTGGGCTCTAACTTCATCACCCGCAGGGTAATGACCGTGCTGGGATAGGTGGTATGCTCGATGGGCGAAGCGACGATGTAGAAGTTGGTGTTGGCGGAGGTCTCGCTCAAGGGCAGGACGTTCTCCATATAGTCGGGATCAGTCCAGTCGCCCTTGAAGGCCAGATATTTCTCCACCATCGGGTGATCCAGCGCCTCGCCGAGCTTGATCTTCTTGGCCACATTCTCGGCCAGCGCCTTTACCAAGGCACGATCTTCTTCCGTCGCGGCCTTGGCATCGGAGAACACCATGGTATAGAACTTGGCGGGCATTTCCTTGTGGGCGCTGTCGGGCACGGGCACAAGGGCCTTGGCGTCGATCTGCCACGCCTTTTCCATGTCCTTGTTGGTGAGGGCCACATAGTAGATGCCCTGCGTCAGGTCGTAGTGGGCGGTCATCTCGTAGGCGTCGTTGGCGTCCACACCGTCATCGGTCACATCGCGGTTGTAGGTGAGGCCGTCGGACGGCGGGTTGCCCTTGTCATCGTCGCGGAAGGTGATGGTCAGCTTCTCCAGCTGGGTATCCGCCTTGTAGTAGAAGATACGCACGGTCTGGCTGTTGACCGCAGTGACCTTGTTGTCGTTGGTGCGCGTGCCCACGTTGAAGCCCAGATCGTTCCAGCCGTCCTCGTTGAAGTAACGGTAGGCGGGATTGAGGGTCTCACCCTGCCGCGGCACGGCGAAGGTGAAGGTCTCGCTGCTTGCGCCGGGCTTATACTGGGTGGTCGTACCCGTGGCGTTGTTCACCTGAACCATGGAGTTGGCGGCGGGGGCGATGACCGTGACCGTGCCGGGCACGGGGGTGGTGTCGTCGCTGTCGTTGTCCTCCAGCATACCCACATAGCGGTACTGGGCCAGCCCGTTGGCGCTGTCCTCCACGCGGCGGCGCGGCAGCGGGTTCATGTAGTCCTCATTGAGGTAGACGTAGTACGGCTCGTCGGTGACGATAATGGTGAGCTTATAGTCGGTGTAGACGAAGTTGGTCTTGGTCTCGTCGATATACACCTTCACCCGGACGGTGAGTACATTGTCGCCCATAACGCCGGTGGTCTCGCCCAAGTTGTAGTTGGGCCAGCTATGGCGGCCCGGCACGCGGCCCTCACCGGGATTGGTGTTGGCCGTGGAGTGGTCGGCGCCTTGGATGAACTCCACATAGGTAAACTCGGGCATCGTGGCGGTCGCCGTGAGGGCGGTCAGCTCGTTGGCCGCAAGGTACTTGCCCTTGGGCAGCACCAGCAGGTACTCCCCTGCCTTGGGCTCAACGGCGTTGTAGGTCACGTCCTTGCCGCCCTCGTTCAGCTTGGCGGAGATGGACTTCAGACGGGTGGCGTAGCTCTTGCGGTAGATGTCCAGCGTGTAGGTCTTTTCGGTGGTGTCCACCGTCTCCATGATGGGATCGCCGTTTTCGTCCTTCTTGCCGGTGTCCACCTGCTTCTCGATGGTCTTGCCGGTGGCCTTGATGGGCACGTGCTGCTCATAAGCGTCGCCCTTGACGGTGACCGCCTGAGTATCCTTGGCAGCGGAGTGGATCACGCGGTAGGCAACTTCTGCCGCGGCCTGAACAGTGTCAAACTCGTTCTTCGCGGCGTTGTAAGCCGCCTCGGCGGCGTCCACCGCATCCTGCGTCAGCTCGGACATCCCCGCGTTGTTCTTGAGGGTGTTGAGAGCCTGACCAATGGCCTGCTCGATCTGGGCCTTGGTGCTGGCAGCGGTCACAGAGCCGCTCATGCCGAGGGCGGTCAGCTCATTCACCGCGGCCTCGCGGGCTGCCAGCGCATCGTCGTGAAGCTGCTGGAGGGCGGCCTCAGCATCGGCCTCGTTCGCAAAGACGATGGCCGTGCCCGTGTAATCCTCATAAGCGTCCTGCGCGTTGTCGATGATGCCGGGGGCGGGAACGCCGCTCTTGAGAACGTTGAGGACAGTGTCTACGCTGTTGCCCGAGGTGCCAGCCACGTTGGTGTCGGGCAGCAGGGCGTTGCGGCGGGCAATCAGGCTGTTGGCGGCGGTGAGAGCGTCCTTGGCCGCGTTCCAAGCGTTCAGCGCGGCGATGACGGCCTTCTCCTTCCGCCCGGCCTCCGCGCCCAGAGCCTGCGCGGCGGCAATGTGGTCGGCGTTGACGGTCTGGCCGTTGACCGAGATGAAGTCCACCACGTCCAACTGGCCGTAGACGTAGAGCTGGTTGTCCTTGAGGGTAGTGGTGACCGTCCCGTCCTCGCCGGTGGCAAACACCGCGTCGGGCAGGATGAAGTAACGCTTGTCAGCCAGCTTGGCGTCGGTGGCGGAAGAGCCGGAAACGGGGTACTTCACGGCATAGCCCGCGGCGGCGTCCACGCCGTCCATGGTATCCACCATATTCTGGCCCACGTCGTCGCCGGTCTGTCCGGCGAAGGCGGCCTTGGTGGCGTCGGCCACGCTGGGCATCTCATGGTCGCCCATGGTGGTGTCGCCCACGGTTTCGGTGGCGGCGTTGTTGCCCACGGCGATGTTCTCCAGAGACACATCCGCCTTGCGCTCCACCAAAATGACCTTGCTCCAAGACTCCAGATGGATCAGCGGGTTGGTGGTATTGATAAAGCGGACGTAGAGATCCTGAATGTCGGTCAGAGGCACATCGGTGAACTTGGCGTACACCGGCGGGACGGCGTCCTCGTCGTAATCCGGGTTGGGCACTCCGTCGATGGTATCAAAGCGCTTGTTGAAGATGCGGTGCAGCTCGTCCTCCACGCTCTTGGGCAAGTCAGTGTCCAGAGCCTTGGGGCTGACCCAGACGTTGGGATCGCCGTCCACATCATAGGTGTAGAACTTCTGGCCGTCGGTGCGGGCTTCCCCGGCGTCGTCATAGTCGCCGTCGCCGTTGAGGTCGCCCCACAGGGTGGTCTCATCCTTGTCGATTTGGATGATGCGCACATCCACGACCTTGTTGCCAGCGTCGTCCAGATGCGGGGTCACATAGGCGATCACCGCCCCGGTCAGCTTGCGGAAGCCGTCGTCCACGTTGGCCACAGTCATCAGGCTGTCGGGGATGGTGCCCAGCTTGGGCACGACCACGGTGGTGTCGCCCAGATTCTCGAAGCGGAACTCCTTCGCGTCGTCGTCATAGCGCAGATAGCCGTTCTGGATAAGCTGCAGCAGGCCGGGATTGGTGGCGTGGACGCCGTCGGCGAACACGTCCAGCATCTCGCCGCGGCTCAGCACCTCCAAAGAGGCCTCCGCCACTGCACCGCTCTTGGTGTCCACGGCCACGATCGTGCCGTAGCCCTCGTTGAAGCCGGTGACGGTGTTGCTGCTGCCCACGCCGGTGTTGTCGCTGAAGATGGCGATCTCGGGCGGATCGGTCACGATGACGTTGCCCTTGTCGTCCAGCGCCACGACGCCCTTCAAGCTCCAGCTCACGTCGCTGTCGGGCATTGCGCCGGGGTTGGCGACCCAGAACTTGCCGAAGTTGGCCTTGACGCCCTGACTGCCGCCCACGGGGATCACGACGCTGTCGGGATCAATGCCCGGCTCGCCGCCCAGCACCTGCCGCGCCAGCGAGGTGGCCTCGGGCTTGCTCGCTTCGCCCTTCTCGTTGACGCCGATCTGGCCGTTGAGGTTGTTGCCGTAGGCGTACACGATGCCGTAGAGGCTGTTGTTCTTGTCGTCGTTGTCGTCAATAGCGGTGGTAACGGGGATGGTCAGGTTGTCCTCGATCACCGAGATGAAGGAGGAAGTACCGCCGCCGGCCACGCTCTGACCCTTGAGGTAGACGGTCTCGCCGCCCTCGGTGAGGATCTCCATCTCGCCGTCGTCGCCCAGCTTGGTGGCGGGGACGCGCTGGGCGGTGGTGCCGTCCACGTCCTTGAAGTTGCCGTTGATAAGGCCCAGCTGACCGTAGAAGTTGTCGCCCCATGTAAAGACCGTCTGGTCGCCGTTGAGGGCCATATCGTGGGTCGCGGCCGCGCTCACTGCCACAATGTGGTGGGTGTCCACCTTGCCGGGCAGGGTGTCCACGTTCACGCCCTTGCCGGCGGCGGCGTCATAGACCAGCACCTGATCGGGCACATTCTGATAGACGCCCTTGTCGTTGAGCACCCGGGTGGAGAAGGTATAGTCGCCCTCCAGACCAACCACGTAGCCCGGCTTGTAGATGCCGTCGTCAATACCGCCGGAGGTCTGGACCAGACGCTCCGCCAGCGCGTCGGCGTTGGCCTTGGCCTTGGCGGGATCGGGATCGTCCTCGCCCGCGCCCAGCTCATTATAGGAGTTCTTGCCCCAAGTGATCACTGCGCCGTTGGTGAGCATGGCCATGGAGGAGTTGTCGTTGTCCACGACCTTGATGAGGAAGGTGTTCTTGGGCAGGCCGGTCTCGTATTCATAGACGGGGGTGACGCCGTCGTCCTCAAAGATCGGGGCGCCATTCTTATCCTTGGCCTGAATGCGGTTGCCGTCCTTATCCAGCTTGATGCGCTTAATGCCGGAGAAGTCGATCTTGGAGATGCGCGGGCTGGTGTAGGTCTCCAAGCCGCTGTTGGTGTTCTGCTGGCCGTCGTTGTTGTTGCCCCAGCCCCACAGCATACCGTCATAGCGGTTGACCCGGACGGTGGTGGTGCGCGCGCCCTCGGAGATGTCGATGACGCGGCTCAGGCCGGTCACCAGCTGCGGCACGCCGGTGGAGAAGTCCTTGGGTGCGTCGATGCCCAGCTGGCCGTATTCGTTCGCGCCCCATGTGTAGACGCGTCCGGCCTGCGTGAGGACGGCGGAGTGGTTCAGCCCGGCCACCATCTTGATGACGTTGGCGTCCGCGCCCTCCCGGTCGCTCAGCACCACGATGGTCGGCGTATCCACATAGGTCGGCTCGGCCTGATCGGCGGCCAGACCAAGAGACAGGCCCAAACCAAGCTGATGCTTTTCGTTGCTGCCCCATGTATACAGGCGGTTGAAGCTGGTCAGCGCCATCACGTGGTACTCGCCCGCGGCGATGCTTCTGATGTACTCGCCCTCGTAGCCCTCTTCGCCCAGACCGGGGAAGGTGACCTGAACGGGCACCAAACTAAGCTTGTGGTCGTCGTCCACTGTCTGGCCCAACTGGCCGTAGGTGTTGTCGCCCCAAGCCCAGACCGTGCCGTCCGCCTTCAGGGCCACGGCAAACTCGCGGCCGGCCGCCACCACGGGAGCGACGATGCTCTCGGGGGTGTCGGGAATGACGTTGACGTAGTAGACCACGCTCTGGTTGTCGGTTTTGAGGATGATCTGGGTATAGCCGTAGCCCACGCCGTGAACCACGAACTGGTTCTTGTCGGTCTCCAGCTCGGCCACATCATAGGTCGTGCCGTCGATGGTGACCTCCATGTTGCCGGAGACGCCCTTTTCGCCGCCGTTGCGCAGGGCAACGTTGGGATTGACGTTCTGGAAGGTGATGGGATAGTGATTCCAGAACTCGCTGTAGAGGTTGAAGCGGTTGGAGAGGATGAAGTCCACCAGCACGTCGTGGCCGGTCTTGACCACCACTTGGTGCTTATAGCTGGGCTGGCCCTTTTCGCCCACGATGATGGGCGAATCGGACAGGGTGTCGTTCTGCAGCAGCACCAGATTCTCCTTATAGCCCTTGGTGTAGTCACCGAAGCCGTACACCTGACCATACTGGTCGGAGATGGCGCTGTACTCTCCGCCTGCGCTGACGGAATGCACCATCACGTCGGCGTCTTGGAGGTAGATGACGTTCAGTTCGGGCACGGTCACCGTCGGGTTGGTGGTGGAGGTGCCCAGACCCAGCTGGCCGTTGACGTTGCCGCCCCACGCGTAGAGGTCGCCGTTATACTCCAGCGCCAAGTTGTGGTCGCGGCCGGCGTCGGCGGCGATGATGTAGGTCAGGCTGCTGATGAGGCCGGGCTGAGCGGAATAGGTCTCGCCCTCGGCCAGCTCGCGGCCCAGACGGCCGTCGGCGGCGTAGCCCCAAGTGTACACGCGGGCCGCGCGGCTCAGGGCCAGAGAGTGATCCTCGCCGGCGGAGATGTCCACGATGCTGGACAGGCCGTTGACGAACACGGGCGCGGTGCTGTGACCGCCCACAGGCACGCTCTCGGTGTCCACGCCCAGCTTGCCGTAGGCGTTGGAGCCGGTGGCGTACACCGTGCCGTCAAACATGGCGAACAGGGTGTGATCCTTGCCCGCAGACACGGCGTTGACATTGATCAGGGTGAGCTTGGTGGGGGTATCCACCCGCTTGGCGTCGCTGCGCAGGCCCAACTGGCCCATGGAGTTATCGCCCCAAGCCCAAACTGTGCCGTCGCTGGCCAGCGCCATGGAGTAGTTCTTACCCGCGGACACCGCCACGAAGCGCGCGCCGCCCAGCTTTGCCTTCATGGGTGCGGTGGTCACGTCCACGGTCTTGATAAAGAAGGTGCGCTGCTTGATGGGATTCCCGTTGGGATCGGTGGGAGTGCCCAGCTGGCTGTGGCTGTTGTCGCCGGCAGCCCAGATGTTGCCTTCGCTGTCCACCGCCAAGGAGTGGGTATACCCGGCGGACACGTCCACGAAGTTGACCTTGGCGCGGGTACGGTCGGTGCCGTCCTCGCTGATCTGGGTGATGTACTCCCGCTCGTAAGCGCCCTTGCTGCTGTTCCAGACCCATGTCTGGATCTCCACGGGATCGTCCCAGCCTTGGATCTTCTCGCTCTGGCCGTTGTCGTGGGGCTCAGGGCCGACGCCCAGCTGGCCGTACTGGTTGAGGCCGTACGCCCAAATGGTGTTGTCGGCGCGCAGGGCCAGCGTATGGCCGTAGCCGGTGGACACCTTGGCGGGCGCCAGCGCGCTGTTTTCCTTGGAGTAGTAGTCCGCCAGCGTCTTGGTGGCGGAAGAGCCGGTACCGCTCAGATTCCACTTGCTGTCCTTGGGCGCGGTCTTGACGGTCTCGCCGTCGTCCTCGAACTGGCGCTCCTCCTTGCCCTCCGAGTTGGTCTTCCAGACCACCTTGTTGGCCTCCGGGCCGTCGGCGGGCAGGATGGTGATGGGCACGTAGCGGGACTTCTGGGAGATTTGGGTCTCCTGAACCCACAGGGTATCCAGCGCGGGCTTGCCGAACAGGTCTGCGTTGGTCTTCAGGTGGACAAGCTCCTTGGAATAGCGGATGATCACGCTGTAATCGTTCAGATCGTCCGACTGCGCGCCGGGATTGAGGTAGAAGTCCAACTGGCTGCCGTTGCCGGTAAACCAGCCGTTGTGGTTGGTCTGGCTCGCACCCAACAGGTCGCGGACGGTGACATAGCTCTCCACCAGCTCGCTGTCCTCAGGCAGATCCTTATGCCGCAGGGCGAACTGATAGGCGGACAGCGGGTTGTGGATGGAGATCTTCTTTACCACTTCCTTGGTGGTGCCGTCCTCCTGAAGCACGTTCTCCGTAACGTAGGTGATCGGGTCAACGCCGCCGTTCTCCGCGATAAGGTCATCCATGGTCACGGTGCGGTAGGTGGCGTTGATGCTCTCGTTGACCTCATAGGAGTTGTTCTGGCGGCAGACGATGACATAGTCGTCGGTGAGTACGCCGTTAAAGAGGAAGGTCAGCCGGTTCTTGATGCCCACGAACCAGCCGTTGCGGCTGGGCTGGGCGTTGCCCTTGTCGTCGGTGACCGTGTAGTCGCTGGTCTTGATCGGGCGGTAGCCCGCCAGCAGGCTGCCATAATCCTTCATGTTCTCCGCGGTCACGCTGGGATCCTTGATATACAGCGCGTACTCCATGGCGCGGGAGGTCTCCTTCAGCACCAGCGCGGAAGCGCCGCTCTTTTCCGCGTCGGAGACGGTCTGCACCTGATCGTTGTTGTTGTAGGCCAGACGGTAGATGTACTCGAAGTTGCTCACGTCATTGGAGGTGAACAGGCAGAACACGCTGAAGTCGGTCTCCAGATAGTAGTTGTGACCGGCCACCAGACTCAGGTTGTCGGGCGCAACCTTGCTCTTGGCCTTGGGATCGAAGTAGTATGCACCGTAGTACTTCAGGTTTTCATCCACGCCGTCCTGAACACGGTAGAAGCCGTTGGGATGGGCCTTCAACTGCTCCTCCGTAGTGACCTTCTCGTAGCGGCCCATTCCCCTGGGGGCGCTGCCGTCATAGCCCACGTAGATGAAGTCGCCCAGATGCAGCTCCTTGTCGTTCTCCTCGAAGCTGTAGTTGTTGGCGATGCTGACTTGGAGCGCGCTGTCGCCCACCAGCGTGGGCTGATAGGTGTCGGCAGTCGTGCCGTTGGCCAACTGGTCGAACTCGTTTGCGCCGTCGGCCCAGAGCATACCGGTCTCGTCCAGATTCACCGACTGGGAGAATCCGGCAAAGATGTTGAAGTAATGGTCGCCGCGGTTGGAGGTGTCCACCTTTCTCGGCGCACCCACCGTAGTGGGCACAGTGCCTGTTGTGGGCGCAGGCAGACCCAACTGACCGTGGTCGTTGCGGCCCCAAGCCCAGATCGTGCCGTCCTCGGCCCGGGCGTAGGAGGAGAACTGACCGGCGGCGATGTTGGTGATGCGGGCGTTCTCTGTGGTGGTGAGGGTGTTGTTGCCCAGATAGCCCTCGCCCTGCTCGCCGGCCTGCACGCGGATGGGACGGTCGGTATCGCCCAGCTCGTCGCCGTCGCCGGTCTGGCGGCCCAACTGGCCGTAAGCGTTAGAGCCAACAGCCCACACGCCGCCCTTGTCGTCCAGCGCAAGCAGGTGTTCCGCGCCCACTGCAATGCGGGTGATGGGCGCTTCGGTGGCCTCCTCGCTGGCGTCGGTGGTAAAGCCGGTGACCTTCTCCGGTTCGGCGGCGGAAATGTGCCACACCTCGCCGCCCGCCAGCGCATAGTCGGCGGAGAGCTGGATGATGGTAGACATCCCCTCGGTGGAGAGCTTGGTGGGGATGGAGCTGGCGAAGCCTTCGCCTGTGGCAAAGAGGAGCTGCTCGCCGTTGGCGGTGTTCACGGTGAAGTAAAGGGTGTCGCGGTACATTCCGGGCGGCTGGGCGTCCCACTTGCTCTTCACGTCCATCGTACCCGCAGTCTCCACCTTACGCAGGTTGGCCGCGGTGGGGATCTCGTCCCCGGCGGTGACGGGATAATAGACGTAGTGGGGCAGGGTCACGTCCGTGCCGGTGTGACCGTAATTCTCACCCTCGGCGTCCAGATAGACGCCTAACTGGTGTCTGTCGTTCTTACCCCAAGCAAACAGCTTGCCCGACTCGCTCATGGCGTAGGAGGTGTGCGCCCCGGCCACGATGTAGACGATGGGATCGGGGTCGTCCCACGGATAGCCGCTCTCGTTGAGGAAGCCCGTATCGCTGCCGGCCTCCACCCAGTCCTCATAGGTGAGGATGGGGCTGCCGTCCGGCTTGCGGACGTCGGCGCGGTCGAAGTAGTTGGTGTTGAGGTTGCCCGGGTCACGGTTCTGGATGGCATACTCCACCATATTCGGGAAGATGATCATGCCCATAGATTCACTGGTGTCGCGGCCCAGCTCGCCGTGGCTGTTGTCGCCCCAGCTCCACACCGTACCGTCGCTCTTCAGCGCCAGCGTGTGGGTCTCGCCCACGGCCACCATCGGGTTGGTCTTGGAGTTGGGATCGTCCATGACGTTCACCACCACCCAAGCGGAGGCGGACAGGCCGGGCACCCGCACCCGGATCGTGGTCTGACCCAGAGAGTTGCCGGTGATGTAGTAATCCTTGTTGTAGATGGGTACCTGCGGGCCGAGAGGCTCAAGCAGGGTGCCGTTGTAGACATAGGGGATGGGGTTGCCGCTGCCGTCCACTGCACCCGTGCCCTTCAGCAGGCCGGTGTTCGCGCCGAGGAAGGTGGTGACGTAGGGGTTCTCGCCCGCGCCCACGCCCAGCGTACTGGCGCTGCCGTCGCTCAGGGTATAAGCGGTGGCGGCGACGGAGGCGGGCATGGCGGTGGTGTAGTAGTGGGCGTCCAGACCCAGCTTGGCCCAGAGGTAGAGCATCTCCTCGTTGGCGGTGATCTGGTTGGCAGGATTGGCGGCGTTATAGGTCGCCAGCGACCCCTCCAGCGCCGCGATGCGGTCATCCAAACGGGTGCGGTAGGGCGTGCCGGGCAGCTCGGCGGCCGCGGCCTTAGTGAAGTTGAAGTTGGGATGGTTGTAAGACTCTCTGCCCATCACATTCTTCAGGGTATCCTCATCGGGATCGTCGCTGCCGCCCTTGCGGACGGAGAGGATGGACTCGTTGGTGGTGCTGGCCGTCCACACCTCGGCGACGGTGCGCTGGGAAGAGCCGCGCAGCAGCAGGTTGATACCCGCCTGATAGGTCACGGTGAGCGGCTTATCCTTGTTGGTGATCAGCTCGCTGATGTTCAGGGTCTGGCCCTTCACCATGTTGATGGGGGACGGACGGGCGTCCACGAACTGCTGGCCCACCATCACCATGGTGGTGGAGTTGGATGTGTTGACGTTGCCCAACTGGCCGTAGCCGTTACGGCCGGACGACCACATATAGCCGTCCTTCTTAATGGTGATCATGTGATCCTCGGCGGCGTCCACCATGATCACGCTGGCCAGCGCATCCCCGTCGTCGTCCGCGCCCATATCCACCAGAGTGGGATAGTGGTACGACCCGGTGACGACCTCGTTGTGGCCCTGAGCAAGCTGGCCGCTGGCGTTGTTGCCGAAGGTATAAAGCTCGTAGAAGTCCGTTTCCGTGTCGCCATCGGTCATCACCAGCTCCCAAGCAGGCGCGGTCTCCACCGTATGGGTGTATACCGTGGTGTCGGCGCCGTTGGTATAGGTGTAGGTGGTGACGATGGCGGTCACCTGCGCGCCGCCCTCGTTGCGGACGGTGGTGGTGGTCTCGTTCTTGACGTAGGGAGACTTCGCGCCGCCCGCCTGCTCGTCCGCCTCGGCCTTGAGGGCAGCCTGCTCCACCGCATTCCACTCCGCCTTGGTCATGGCAGTGGACGGATCGCTGTTCTTCTTGCTTTCGGCAACGTCGCGGATGGTCACGGTCTTAGCGTCCCCGCTGCTAATGAAGCTGGTGGTGGTGGTCGTAACGCTTACGCCGTCCAGAACCACAGGATCAGCCTTAATGACCAGCTTGCGGAAGTTCTGGGCCTCCGCCTGTGCCGGGGTCATTTCCAGCGTGAGGCCGAATTCAGCCAGTTTGGCCTTCCATTCGTCCGCTGTCATCTTGGTGGTCGTGCTTGTGCCCGCAGCAATCTGATTTCCGCTGCCGTCCACGGTCATGCCGGTGCTGGCGATCACTTGGAAGGTGGACTCCAGCTTGCCCTGCTCCACCCGCTTGGTGATCACGGAGGAGAAGCCGTCGCCGGCGGCAATGGCCACTACCGTGCCGGTGGACTTTTCATCCTCGGGATCGCCCATCTGGTGGAAGTTGGTGTTCTCCTCGCCCGGGATCTCCGGCGTAACCACCTTTTTCAGGGTGGTGCTGGAGCCGCTCTCGGTGGTGGTGCTGCTGCCGCGGTACTGGCCGGTCTGGCCGAAGTAGTTGTCGCCCAAGCTCCACAGCTTGCCGTCCTTATCCACGGCCAACAGATGGGAGCTCTTGAATTCCTTCTCTTCGTTGGTGATGGGATCCACGGTGATGTACTCGTCAGAGTGGGCGGAGAGCGCCACAATATTCTTGTTGGGCGCGCCGTTCGCTGCGCTGTCATCACGCAGACGCTCCACGTCGGGGCTGCCGGCGTTCTTGGGCAGCTTCCAAATTGTGCCGGAGCCCTTGAGGACATGACCCTCGCCCACTTCCAGCGTACGGGCCAGCAGAGAGAGGCGGGTGGGCACGTTGCCGTAATCCTGACGTGCATTCGGGGAATCGTCCACCTTGCCGCCGGGCAGGGTGTCCTTTGCCATAAAGTTCTCGCCTGCGCCCCAAGCGTACAGCGTCCCCTGAGCGTCCACGGCGTAGGAGCTGGTATCCAGCGCATAGACGGCCACGATGCGGTTACCGCCGTTCTTGCTGGAATCGAGAGCCTCCGGCACCTCGGGGGTGCGTATCACACCGCCGGTGCTGCCGATGCCAAGCTGGCCCTTGTCGTTGTCGCCCCAGACCCAGACCGTGCCCATATCATCCAGCGCCAGAGCATGGCGCGCGCCTGCGGCGATCTGGACCAGATAGTGCTCCTGACCGTCGCCGTAATGGCTGTTGAGCTGGGTGGCGATGTTGCCGTTGATGTTCGGGTTGATGTTGTGGCTGGACGTGCTGCCTGTGCCAAGCTGGCCCACGTTGTTGCGGCCCCAAGACAGCAGCTCGCCCTTGATGTTCAGCGCCAGCGTGAATTCGTCGCCGGCGGACACCTGAGGCAGGGCGCGGAAGGGCTTGGTGACGACCAGTTCTCCGTCACCGTTCATTTCCGTCTCGTCCCGGCCCAGCGTGTTGACGATGGCTACGCCTGTCTTGGACATATCCTCGCCCTTGCTGTTGATGCCTTCGTACATGGCCATCACGCGGGTCGTGCCGAAGGTATTCTGGTCTGCCGGCTCTTTCAGGATGACGGGCAGATATCTCTCGGTCTTTTGGTTGAGCGCGTCGTTGGAGTAAGAGACCTCCTTGACGCGGGTGCCCGCGGCCTGCGCGCCCTCGTCCTGCGTGTAGATATTGCCCAAGGTCGCCACGGAGTCGTCCAGCACCTTGTACTTTAGCTGGAGGGTCTTGGCCTCGTCCACTTCCTTGTCCACGGAGAAGGAATACATATACTTGCCAACAATATTGGTCTGGTCCTCGGTCTTCTCGCCGATCTTGACCTGATAACGGTAATCCTCCGTGTGGGTCTCGATCTCTTCGCCTTCCCGCTTGGTCATGGTCACGCGGAACATGGCGATATGCTCCTCGTCTACCAGCGTGGGATAGGCGCGGGAGACCTCGCCCTGATAGGCGCTCTTCACCTTTTCGTATTCTTCAGTGCCCTCGGTGTACAGGCTGGGATCGTTTTCCAGAATGGGATTGCCGTTCTCGTCCTTGATATAGATCTCGTTGCCGTTCTCGTCCAGACCGGCGGTCTTATAGCGGTGGGTGGCATAGCGGAAGTTGCCCAACTGGCCATACTCGTTGTTGCCCCACATATAGACGATACCGTTCTCGTCATAGCCTGCGGAGTGGTTGCCGCCGGCGGCCATGGACTTGATGGGCGCGGAGTTCTTATCGCGCTCCAGCCCCTCATGATCCTCACCCTCCCGCTCAGCAAACACATCGAAGGGGGTGGCGCGGGTGGTGTCCGCGCTGTTGGTAAAGCCCGCCTTGGCGTAGTCGTTGGCACCCCAAGCGTAAGTGGTGTAGGTGCGCTCGCTGACAGTGGCCTGACCGCCGGAATAGTCGTATTCCACCTTCATCGTCACGGCCAGTCCCTGCACCGTGCCGCCCACATAGCCGCCCAGAGACACCTCAATAATGTCCTCCAGCGCACCGCCGCTGATGTCGGCGGATTGGAGCTTCACGGGGCTGATGGCATAGCCGTGCTGGGCCATGTCCGGCTCCTCTGTAAAGCTGCCGGACACCACCTCGCCCATGTCGTTATACATTTCGCTGCGCTGCAGCCAGAGGCCGGCGCCCAACTGCTCGGAGCTGTTGTCGCCCCAGATGTACGCATGCTTGCCCTCGGTGATGATGGAGAAGTTGTAGCCGCGGCCCATGATGCGGTTGATACCCACGATGGGTTCGCTGGCCACGGGACGGCCTGCGGCGTCCATGGCGTCGGCGGACGCGGCGACCTGAACCAGCTCGCCTGTCATGCCAAGGGTAAGCTGGTTGCCGTCCTCGTCATAGAGGGCGTCCTCGCTGCCCATGGTCACATCCTCGGCGTACAGGTAGCCCGCGCCAAGCTGGCCGTACTCGTTGGAACCCACCGTCCAGATCGTGCCGTCCACCAGCAATACGCCGGTGGCGCTGACGGTCGCAGCCATGTCGAGCACGCCGGTGAGCTGGAGGTCGCGGAAGCCGTTCATCCGCACGGGGGTGTAGTCCCCGGCGGTGATCACTGCGGCGGCGATCTTTTCATAGTACGCGTTGACAACGCTCAGATCGTCGAAGCTGTCGGGGTAATCGCCGTAGTTGGTCACCGTGCCGCGGCCCAACTGACCGGAGGAGTTGTTGCCCCAAGCGTACACCTCTCCGGTGTTGGTCAGGGCCAGAGAGTGGTTCGAGCCGGCCGCCACGGAGATGATGTTGGTCACGGGGTTGCCGTTGTTGTCCAGAATACGCACACGCACCGGGTACTTGGTGTTACGCATCATATTGGGGCTGTAGCCCAACTGGCCGTAGGTATTGTCGCCCCAAGCGTACACCGTGCCTTCGGCGTCCACCGCCAGCATGTGGCTGTCGCCTGCGCTGATCTTGGTGATGCCCTTAAATTCGGGAATTAAGGTGCCATTGGGCTCATCATAATAGGAGTCCAAGCGCACAGGGGTGGTGATCAAGCTCTGGTCAGAGCCGATGCCCAGCTTGCCGGTGCCGTAGGTGATATCAATATACTCGCCGTAGTTCGGGTTTTCCTTGTAGATGCCGTCCGCGTCCTTGATGACCTTGCGGTAGTCGATCTCCCGGTAGGTGTTGTCGCCCCAAGCCCACACGGTGCCGTTCTTCTTCAGTGCGGTGGTAGTGTCGCGGCCAAGCACCAGCTGCGGGTAGGTCACGCCGTCGGTGACGATGACGCGGGTGAACACGATCTGCCCGGTGATCTTGTTTTCGGCCAGCACGCGGGTCTCGCCCTCGCGGACGGCGGTAATGTGGCCCACCAGAGAGTTGGAGGTATCCCAGCTGACGTCCGCAATGGAGTCATCCAAGGTCTTCCACTTGTAAGCCCCTGCGCCGTCGGCGCTGTTATACACCATCAGGTAGTTGGTGCCCTCTTCCAGCAGGGCGGTGTCCTTATAGCGCGCGCCCACCAGATTCAGGGTGATGGTCGGCTCGATGGCCACCGTGCCGCTGCCCACCACCACAGGCACGTTGGCCGGCTTGGTGGTGGAGTTGCCCAACTGACCCTTGGCGTTGTTGCCCCAAGCCAGAGTCGTGCCGGTGTCCTTGTGGGCCAGCATATGGCGGTTGACCAGCGTGCCGGAGTTGTTGCCCAGACGCACCAGCTCGTCGATATATTCGCCGCCGATCTCCTTCTTGAAGACCAGACTGGGGGTGGCGGAAATGCCGCGGGTCTTTTGGTTGCCGAGGATCGAGCCGTTTCCGGTGGTGTTGCCGTTGTCGCCCCAGAGGTAGAGATACCCCTCCTCGGTGATCGCGCCGGTGTAGGACGCGCCGGCGTAGACCGAGACGATCTCGTTGATGATGCCCGTGTTCTGGAAGGTCAGGGCGCTCAGGAAGCCGTCCAGCTTGCCCGTGTTGCCGCTGGTCAGCACCTTTTCCGCGGAAGGCCCGTTGCGGTCGGACTTCATGTAGGTCATAAAGCCCTTATAGAGGTCGCCGGAGATCCACTTGCTTATGGTCTTGGCGCCGCTGGCCAGCTCACCCGCCAGTTTCCGCAGCTCGTCGCCCTTGGCGGACATATCCACCATGGTCTCGCCCTCACCCAGCTTTGCCAGCTCAAGGAACTTGGCGTAGGCGGTCTGGGCCGAGGTATAGATGTTCTTAAAGTCGTCGGAGTGTACCGCGCCCGTCTTGTCGGCCGTGTCCACCGTATAGGTGATGGAGGTGCCGGGGTCGTTGACGTCGCCCGTGTCGTGATAGGTGGGCATCTTATAATCGTCGGGGGTGTAGGGCAGGCCGGTAGCGGGGTTCACCGTGCCGCTGACGGTATTGACGGTAGAGAAGATCACTTCCATGCGGGAGACCTTCTCCAGATAGCCAAGGAAGGCGGTGGTGCGGTTGATGTTGTTGCCCGCCTCCAGCTTCTGGCTGGCGAAGGAGGCCACGTTCCTATCGCTGGCTTCCTTATTGGCCTTGGCCAGCTCCTGATGGGCGGTGAGGGTGGAGAACTGCTCCAGACGCATATCCTGAAGCTTCAGCTCGGAATAGGTGTGGTTCGTGCCCCCCGCGACCACGTCGGCCGTCCACGCGCTGGGCGTGCCGGTGCGGTCATAGGTGCCGTCGGTGTTCCAGCTAATGGCCTCGCCGTAGCCGGGCAGGGTGGAATCGGTCTCGATCTGGATGGTCTCCAGCAGCTTCTTGAACACCTGATAGTTGGAGCTGAGCTCCATCTTGGCCACAATGGTGTCATAAGCGGTCTGTGCGTTGCCCAGCGCCAGCTCGGCGGCGTTCAGAATCTGCTCCGTGCCGTCCACATGGACGCGATCGGCCTCGGTGGCGGCGGGGTTGCCGTCCTTATCCAGATAGACGCGGTCGGCAACGCTGACGGCGATATTGCCGTCCTTGTCCAGATAGTTGCCGTTTTCGTCCATCTTCATCTTGTAGTAGCCCTTCCAAGCATTGTACGCCAAGTTATAGGCGCCGTTTGCCAGAATGACGGCCGCTTCAAGCTGATCGCGGTAATTCATGTAGTCGGGGTCGTCCTGCTTGCCCTCCAGCTCCATCTTCACGAGGAACTCGTCCAGCGCGTTTTGGGCCTGCACGGCCTTGCTCTGGGCCGCTTCGGCGGTGTCCTGCGCCTTCTTGTTGGCCGTGGCCGCGTTCTGGCGGGCTGTTTGCGCCGCGCTCAGCGCCTTGCTGGCATTGTTCAGCTCGTCCAGCTCCGCGCTGTAAGCGAGATACTCCGGCGTGGTCTGGATCTGGGCAATGAGGGCGTTCCACAGGGCGTATTCCGCTGTGTCGCGAGCCTGAGCCCCCAACGCCTCCTGATAGCTCTGGCTCAGGGACGCATACTCGGCGTAGTTATCCGCCAGCTTCTTGGCGGTGTCGCCCAGATTGGTGGCGATCCAGTCGGGATGGGCGGTGGCGTAGTCCACCACGGCCTTGACCCGCTTGGCCTTTTCCTTCTGCTCGGGGGTGCTGGAGCTGCTGTAACGGGACATCCGGCGCAGCTCGCCAAGCACCATGCTGGGCGTAATGGTGCGGCCGGGCAGCGTGGTCTTCTTCAGGTTTTCATACGCCTCCGCATAGTACGCGTTATAGGCGTCCTGAACCATCGCCCAAGTGGTCAGATCGGGGGCGTCCTTCAACACCACATTCTGGTTGAAACGGTCGCCGTACTTGGCAATGGTCTCAAAGGCGTCGTCCGCCAGCTTCACCAGACGGTCATATTCCGCCTGCTTGAAGTAGTCATACTCTCTGGGCAGGTTGATGTAAGTGCCCTTCGTGCCCACCTGCGTGTCCTCTTCGCCCTCGGACAGGAGAGTGCCCAGCAGGCCGTGGGTATCCTGACCGTGCAGATAGAGGTGCTTGGTAAAGCCGCCGCGGGCCAGATACTCGGCCTTGGTCTCGCCGGGCTTCTGGGCGTCGATGGGCTCGTGGTAGGTCTCGGTCATCAGGATGGCCTGATTGTTGCCCAATCCGGCGTACACCACGCTGTCCATATACTTGATGGGCTGAACGGCCTCCACCGTCTTCATCTCGCCGGTGGGCTGGCCCTCGCCGTCCAGAACAGGCCGCTGGACGGTCACGGTTTTGGCCTCTTCGGGGTTGAGCATGGGCATGGGATACTTGGTGTAGGTGGTGGCGCCGTCGGCGTCCTCGTACACCCGGTCGGCCTCCAGCAGATCCACATCGCCCCAGCCAAGGATACGGGTGTTGTCCATTCCCGACACCCAGAGGGTGGTGTCCTCCATGAGGACGATCATATTATTGGCGGAGAGGAATACCTCCATGGCGTGATCCACGCCGGGCACTTTGTGGGGATAGGTATAGGCAGTCTTGTCCTGACGTGCGCCCAGACGGTAGTTGGAGCTGTCGCCCCAGACGTACACCTCGCCCCGCTCGGTAATGGCGGCGGAGGAGTTGCCGTTGGCAAAGACCTTGATGACCTTGCCGGTGGATTCATCGCCCAGATAGCCCATGCCGCCCGGGCCGCGGACGCGCTGCGGCGTGTGGTACTTGGCGGTGGAGGAAACGTCGGTGTTCAGGCCCAGAGAGCCGGTGATATTCTGACCCCAAGCGTACACATAGCCGTTAGAGCCGGCCGCCAGAGCGAAGTTATTGCCCGAAGACACGGACACCATGTTGACCATGTTGCCTGCACCGGTCTGAACGGGAGCGAACCGCTCCTGATTGGCGATGGCCAACGTGGAGATGCCCAACTGGCCGTAAGCGTTCGAGCCGAAGGAGTACACGCTGCCGATGGCGGACATGACCACGCTGAACTCCAGACCAGAGCTGAGGGCGGGGGCCACCAGATTGTACTCCAGAATCTTCTCGCCCGTCTTTTCGTCCACGGCGGGCTGGTTGTTGGCGTCCTTCTTGTAATAGTTGTCGTCGTCGGGCAGGACTTCCACCTCCACGAAGGTCTTTAGGCCGTCCTTGCCCAAATTGCCCTCTTGGATCATAATGGTGGCTTGACCCACGCCGGTGTAGGTGAGGCGGCCGTTCTGATCCACCCTGACCACGCTCTCGTCGGTGGAGGCGTAGATGTACTTGGCCGCGCGGTTGCGCTCCACGGGCATCTCGTTATAGACGTTGAAGTAGTAGATCACCGGGTGGAGCGTCCAGTTGGCGGTCTTTTCGGGGCTGACCTTCTTGCCGGTGGCCTCGTCGGGAGTCTGCGCAAGGGTGACCACCAGACGGTTGTTGCGGACGCCCTCGGCCTCGTTCTCCACGGTGAGACGGTAGCCGTCCACGTAGTTGGGCATGAGCTTATTGACGGAGGTATCCAGCGGGCCTTGGCCGATAATGCGGTTGCCCATCTGGCCGAAGTCATTGTTGCCCCAAGTGTACACGCTGCCGTCGGTGATGACCGCCGCGGACAGGCCGCGCACCTCACCATCGCTGACACCCAGCTTCAGGCCCATGCTGGTATCGGCATGGACGACGTTTTCGATCTTTTCATGCTGCTTCTCGAGGTACTGCGCGTCGCTTTCGTCGTCGCCGCGCTTGGCGGACTGGCCGGCCATGACGTTCTGGTAGCCGTTGACAAAGCTATTGTAGTCGTCGCCGGTCAGGCCGTTGCCCAGCATATCCCGGCCCAGCTCGCCGTGGCCGTTGAGGCCGGTGGCCAGCAGGCTGTTGGTGGCCCAATCGCTCTTGTTCTTGTCCGCATCGCCCAGCACCACCATGGTGGTCGCGCCGCCGGTGATAGACTTGACGTTCTGGCCGGAGAACCCGGTCAGCTCGGTGTAGTTCACAAGGTCGGCGGTCGAGCCGGTGCCCACCTGACCGGTGGCCTGACTGCCCACGGCGTAGACCTTGTCGGAGGCGGTGATATAGAAAGTGTTGCCCTTGCCGCCGTCCAGATTCACCACCCGCTCGGTCTTGCCGGCGGTGTCGGTGATCGCGCCCACATAGGTGACGGCGCGGGTGGACAGGTGGGTGTTGTCCCAAGTCATCATCGTGCCTTCCTGATTCAGGGCGCGGATCGTGCCCTCGGCGGGCGCGGAAACGTCCACCAGATCAGTGGCCGGGATGTAATAGGGCAGGAGGTTCTGGCCGCTGGGCCCGGTGGTCTGGGTGCTGCCCATGCTGCCCCAGACGAAGGTGTCCCCTTCGTCGCTGATGGCCATGGCGTAGCTCTCCCGCACCTCGCCGGTGACGCCGTTGCCGGTGTTGACCGAGCCTGCATAGATGTCAACGATGCGGACATAGGCATTGTCGTCGCCGCTGGAGTGCAGCTCACGCAGGGCGGCCACAGCGGTGGGCGACGGATAGACCGTCTCGTAGGCGGACTGGCTGCTGGACTTGAGGCCGTTGCCGATCTGGCCGACGGTGTTGCGGCCCCATGTGTACACGATGCCGTCGCTGTCCAGCGCCATGGCAAAGTCCAGACCCGCCGCGATCTTCACGATGTTGTTGACCTCGCCGTACTTGGGCTGGTAGCTCTGGAGGTACTGGTGACGGGCGCGGTCGTTGTCGTTGATGGCGTTGCGCAGGGCGCGGTTATGCTCCGCCACGGTAAACTCGTTGGGATAGAGGGCCGGGTTGCTGCCCGCAGGCGGGGCGGCGTTGGGCTTGGTGTAGCCCACCAGCTTGGTGAAGCGGAGCTTCTGCGGGGTGGACTCCACGCCGCCCACGCTGCCGAAGCCGACGCCAAGCTGACCCCAAGTATTGCGGCCCCAAGACCACACCGTGCCGTCCGCCTTGAGGGCCAGCGTGTAGTCCTCGCCCACCGCCACGGTGGCATAGGCGTTGGCCACACGGTCGACCTTCAGCTCATACTTCACGTCGGTCACGGCGGTCTGGCTGACCAGCGCCGCGCCGCAGTCGCAGGTCACCTTCCCGTCCCGCAGGTCGGTCTCGTCCACATAAAGCTCCGCCTTGCAGTCGGCGCAGACGACCTTGACCGTCCGGGCATAGCTGCCGATCTCATACGGGGTGGCTACGCGCACCTTGAACTGGAGGGTGCGGTCGCCCATGCCGCCGTTCTTCACTTTGACAAGGATGTAGGTCTCGCCGTAGCCCACGGCGGTCACGATGCCGTTGGCATCCACGGTGGCCACGGTGGGATCAAGGCTCTCATACTCCGCGCTAATGCCGGTGGCGGCCAGCTCATCCAGCTTCAGGACGTTGAGGCCCATGCCCATGCCGTCGGTGCCCTTACCCAGCAGGTTAAAGCCGGTGCCGTCCTTGGCGTTCCAAGCGTAGGTAACGGTGTAGTTGTCCGCCAGATCGAAGGTGCTCTGATAGTTGGTGACCAGCGCGCCGCGGTCTGCGCCCTCCTTGTTGGTGGTGGCCTTATCCGCCTCCAAAATGAGGGTGGTCTCGTAGGTCGCCCCGTCTACCGCATACTTCTGGAGGGCCTTCTGGGCGTACAGGCTGTAGGGCTGCGCCAGACCTTGGCTGCCCAGCTGACTGGCGTTGTTCTGGCCGAAGCCCCAGACCATACCGTCGCTGTCCACCATGGTGGTGAAGTAGCCGCCGGTGGCGGAATCGGCGCTGAGCACCGTCTTGCCGTCGCTACCGTCGATGGGCACGCCGGCGGACTTGTAGGCGTAGTTGCCGGTGGCGTTGTTGGCCGCGACCTTGCCCGTACCCTGCTGGCCGTAGTCGTTGCTGCCGCCGGTAAAGACCAGCCGGCCCTCCTGATCGAGGGTATAGAGAGTCGAGCCGCCGCCCACGGCCACGATGTGGCCTCGATAGGTGGTAGCGTCCATCTGGTTGCTTTCATTGGTGATGAGGGTGGGCACGTTCACCGAGGTGGTGATGGTCGCGCCCTCTTCGTCAATGGCGGTAAACGCGCTGTTGATGCGACCCCAGCCATAGACGTTGGCGGTGATGTCGTTCTTGTGCTTATAGTTGGCGATCTGGACAAAGTTGGCGTTTTCGGTCTGCATGGTGCGGTAAGTCAGCGCGAACACGCTCTCCTGACCGCTGCCGATGCCCATGGCGCGGTGCGGCATAGCGGCCGAGCCTTGGTTGCCGGTGTTGAGGCCGTTGCCCAACTGGCCGTAGGTGTTGTCGCCCATGCTCATGATCGTGCCGTTGCCCACCAGCACCGAGCCGGTCGCGCCGGTGCCTGCGGCGACCTGCGCGGCAATACCGCTGGAGACACGGATGGCCACGGGGGCGGAATAGCTCTTGGCGGTGTTGAGCACGCCAAGCTGGTTGACCGCGTTATCACCCACGCCAAAGACGTTGTTGGTGATATTGAAGGTCTTGGGCTCATAGGCGTCGATGAGGTTGCCGTTCTCGTCCCTGCACTGGGACTGGCGGCGGTAGTAGACCGTCTGGATCATCAGCGCGAAGCCGTGGGCGTCGTCTGCGCCGCCGGCGGCGATGTCAACGATCTCCTGCAGGTAGATGCTGGTGTAGCTGCTGGCCGAGCCGCTGCCGCTGCCCTGCGCGCCCTTCACCATCTGGGTGGCGTAGGGTACGCGGGTATAGGTGGCATAGCTCTCGCCCAGACCAAGCTGGCCCGCGTCGTTGCGACCCCAAGTCCAAACCGTACCGTCGTTCTTCAGGGCGTAGGCGGAGCTGCCCGCCGCCACGATCTTACGCACGTTGTTCAGATACTCATAGCGGATGGTCTTGCCCGTCTCGTCGCGCACCTGCGAAATGACCTGCTGCGGCGCAGCGGTCGTGCCGTAGACGTCGCCCTGACCCATCTGGCCGTAGTCGTTGGCGCCCCAAGCCCAAACCGTGCCGTCGCCCGCCAGAGCGATGGTGAAGTTCGTGCCGGAGGAGACGGAGGGATAGCCCACGCTCATGCCGTAGTCGGTGCGGAACTTCTGGGTGTTCACCTGACGGACGCCGGGAGTCGCGGTGGCCTGATAGGAATCGTACATACCCTGATAGAGGCCGCCGCTCTGGAGCGTGCCGGGCTGATAGTCGCCGCCCAGCGCGTCGTTGAGGTGCTGCAGATCCGTGTTGGGACGGCCCAGCGCGCCCACTCTGTCTTCAATGTAGAAAATCTTTTCCGTCGTGCCCGGTTCACCGACCTTGATCTGACCGCCGGTGGCTTTCTTGGTAACGTCGTCGGCGGGACGGACTTCCACCTTGAACGCGCCGCAGATAAGCGGGTCGTTGGCCACGGAGATGATGACATAGGTGATGCCCGCCTTCAGGCCGGTGATGGTGGCCCGCTTGTCGCTTTGGCGGACGGTCTCGCCGTTGATGACCACGTCCTTGGTCTCGTACTCCACCTTGACGGTGTCGTTCCAAGAGGTCTTATAAGACTCGCCGGGGGCGACAGGCAGCGTCCAGTCGGAGTCCTCCTCCGCATCCCACACGAACCATGCCAGTTCGAGGTTGGCGGAGTCCTCTTCGATGGAGTTGAGGACGTTAAAGGCGGAAATCTTGGGATCGACGCTGAAGCGGAACTTCTCGCCCTCGCGGATGGAGACCAGATAGTCCTCCAGAATGAAGTAGGACGCGCCCACGCGGACGGGGATGCTGGTGGAGGTGGACGTACCGTCGCCGATCCGGCCGCCGCCGTTCTTACCGTAGGCCCACAAAGAGCCGTTGGACTTCATGACGATGGAGTGCTGATCCACGGCGGAGACGGAGTTGCGAACCTCCACGATGCCGTTGATGGCCGCGCCCGCCACGCCGGCAGAGCCGGCGGAGACCCAACCGGGAACGCCCCAGAGGTCCTTGTTTTCCGCGGCGTGGTTGTTCTCGTCCTTCACGGGGTTGCCCTCGTCGTCATAGGCGGCGGCGAACTTGATCTTCTCGCCGTTTTCGTCCAGATTGCCGCCCTGACCCAGCGCCGGGCCGAAGAGATCCTTCGCGCCGTCGGCGTTGTTGGTCTTCTTCATGTGCTCGAACGGGCCGACGCTCCAGAGGTGGCTGTCGTTATAGGCCACTTGGAGATAGGTAGAGATGTCCGCCGTGACCGGCTGGGCCAGCCGCAGGGGCTCGGTGGTCTTGGTATAGCCCACAGGGGTGACATACCCGGCCTCCAAGGCGTTGACGGTGAGCATATTGTCCAAAATATCCTGCGCCACATAGGTCTTGCCCGTCTCGGGATCAATGCCCAGCGCGATGGGGGTGGCGGTCAGGTCGAAGTACCCGTTGGGCACATAGCCCAGCAGCTTCTTGTCGCGGCTGTAGACCTCCACATAGCCCTCAAGATGGGTGGAGATGCGGTAGATGTCGTTGTCCGCGGTGGGCTTGTTGCTGCCGTCCAGCACATCCTCAATGGTGACGGCGTTGGGATAGGTGTTGGGCTCATCCTTGGTGTAGCCAGTGACGGCATCGCCGTAGTGATAGCCCTGACTCAGCGCCTCGAAGGTGGTGGGCAGGACATGGTTCTCCAGCACGTTTTCAATGGTGAAATCTGCGCCGTCCAGCGTGAACACATCGCCCTTGTGGATGGTCTGGCCGCGGTAGTTGAAGGTCTCGCCCGTCCAAGTGATCGTGGTGCCGGGGTCGTTGTAAACAGGCACGGTGGTCGCCCGGTCGCTGTACCAGACCTCGTAGCCGTTGGCGATAATGTCCTCTTCGTAGCCGAGGATCTCGCCGGTGGCGGCGTTGTAGTAGCGCCCAGTACCCACGTTGCGGTAGGCATAGACCAAGATCTTGTCCGTCTTCACCGGCGTGGTGACCGGCGGCGTCGGCTCGGTGGGCGTCTCCCCGCCCTCTCCGCCGCCCTCGCCGGGCTGCTCCGGCTCGGTGGGCTCGGTGGGCTCGGTGGGCTCTACGGGCACTTGGACGACCTCGTAGAGGACGTAGATCGCGTTGCCGTACACGTCCACGTGGGGCAGATACTCGTCCTTGTAGAGGAGGTTGCCGTCGGAATCCGTCATCTGCTCGCCCGGCGTGATCACGATGGTGTGACGGCCGTTGGCGTAGCGGGTCTCATACTCGCCGGAGTTGTCGCCGCCCCAAGTCTTGACCAGCCCGGAGGTGGTCACGGCCACGGCGTTGTACACGCCGCCGCTGACCTCCAGCGCACGGCCGCCCAGAACCGCCCGCTCGGGCATTTCGGTCGTGCCGTAGCCGCCGTAGGGCTTGTGGTTGGCGTCGTTGATACCCCAAGTGATGACCTGACCGTCCCGCTTGAGGATGCGGGCGTTGGCCGCGATCTTATCGGCGGAGAGGGTGTAGGGATCACCGAGGATATCGCTCTTATTGTTGATGTGGACGGGCAGCGTATACACGCCGCCGATGTTGCCGTTGGGATTGACCACCCCGTGGTAGTTGTAGCCCCATGCAAAGATGCGCCCGCTCTTATCCAGCGCCATGGAGTACTGGCGGATGGTCTTGCCGTTGGCGTCCACCGCCCCTGCGGCCACGATGTCCACAATGGCGGAGGAGTAGAGGTCGTTGCCCAGCATACCGCCGTCGTTGGGGTTAATGCCGTGGACTTGGACGGCGGTGTACTGCGTATTGCCCTGCGTGCCGAGGCCCAGCGCGCCCTGCGCGTTGTCGCCCCAAGCCCAGACGGTGCCGTCGGACTTCAGTGCAAGGTTGTGGTTGCCGCCGGTGGCGATCTTCACCACGCCGGTCAACGGGTCATAGCTGTTGGTCTTGGCGTTGTAATAGAGCACTTCGGTGGGGGTGGTGGCTTGGGTGGTGTCGCGCTGGGTACCCATCTGGGCCACGTCGTTGCGACCCCAAGCCCACACAGAACCGTCGGACTTCAGCGCCACGGTGTGGCTGTTGCCCACTTCGATCATGGGGAAGGCGCGGTCGCGGGCGGCGGGATCAATGGGCGTACCCTCGGGCACTTGCGGCGCGGGCACGACGCCCAGCTTGAAGTAGCCGGTGTTGCCCCGGTCGTCGGTGGCGATGATGTAGGTATAGCCCGCCTGACGTCCGGCGGTGACCAGACCGAAGTCGGGATTATAGGTCTTTCCGTCGGGCAGGAAGCAGTCGTTGTCCACGCTGGCCACATTGGGGTTGGTGGAGCGGAAGGTCAGGCTTTCGGGCTTGGGCGTGTACTCAAACGGGCCGTAAGCGTTGAAGCCCAAGTGGGCGATGATGTCGCGCACCGCGATCCGCAGGGTCTGGCCGTAGTTGATGGCCGTGGTGATCTCACCCTTGGCGGAGATCAGGGTATCGTACTGGACGGTGGTGATCGCGCCGTAGCGGAACTCCACCTTCACGTCCACATCATCGGCGGGCATGACGAACTGAGCGGTCTGGCCGTCCACCATCCGCACGGGGATCTCAAATGCGCCGAAGTTCTGCGGGGTAACGCTCACACGGATGTGGTAGGATGCGTTGCCCAGACTGGCCTTCACCGTGACCAGCTCGCCCGCCTGAACGCCCACCTTGCCGCTGAGCATATCGTTTTTGGCGTTGATGCCGCCCACATTGACGGTGTCGGTGCTGATGGACACGGAGTTGTTCAAGGTGGTGTTGGTCTTGTCGCCGGGCACGGGGTTGTAGTTGTCCACCACATCCACCGCCACGGTGCGGCCGTTGCCCACCGTGCCGCTGGGATCATCCACCAACACGCCCTCGATGACGTATTTGATGTTCTGGTTGTCGTCGGTCACGCCCATTACGAACGTGCCCACAGCCTCCAGATCCCCGTCGCCGTTGGTCTCCAGCTTATACTCCAGCGGGATCAGGGCGGAGTTGTTGGTCTCGTGGTAATAGAGGCGGGTCAGCGCCTTTCCGGCGGGAATCAACACATGGAACTCGGTCTCCTGACCGGCCCAGACCGTGGCATACTTCCGCGGGGTGTTGAAGCCCTTGCGGACGATATAGCTGTCGGGGGTGGCGGTCTGGAGGTCGTCGCTCAATTCCACGGTGTACTGGATGCCGCCGGAGAAGTCGTTGGCGATGACCACGGTGATCACGATGGTCACGTCCTCGGCGGGCATCAGGAACTTGTCGATGGCGTCCCCGGCGGGGGTGGGCTTGGCGGGATTGGCCGGGCCGGAGCCGTCGCCGGAGGTGAAGCCCAGCGTGGTGACCACGCCGCTGCTGGTGATCATGGCCACAGAACCGATGGCGTATTCCTCCGCCATGGTGATCTCTGCGGCGATGGGCGTGCCGGCCTTGGCCTTCACGATATTGGTGGCGTTGGTGAAGTCCAAGAAGCCGCCCAGATCGGCCAGCAGCTTGCCCGTGGAGGACGCGGCCTCCTGCTCGGGGATATTGAAGAGAATGTTGGCGGTGTAGTCGGGCAGGGTGGCGTCGTTGTCCACCAGCACGCGGCTGATATCCAGATAAGAGCCGCCGCCGTTCTTCAGCACCATCACGGGGGTCGTGTGGTCGCCGTAAGTGCCGTCGCCCAACTGGCCGGAGGTGTTGTTGCCCCAGCCGTACACAGAGCCGTAGTTGTTGTCGTAGGCCAGCGTCGAGCCGTTGTACGGCGCGGTGGCCACGAACATTAGCCCGTCCACAGGCGCGGAGGCGTTCTCCGGGTTGGCCTCGCCCGCGTGGACGATGCGGGTCTCGCGGCTGAGCTTCTGGTTGCCCGCGGAGCGGTCAATGCCCAACTGGCCGTGGTCGTTGGAGCCGGCCGTCAGGAGGGTATAGGGGGTCAGAGGCGTACCGGCATTCTCGCCGATGCTCCCCAGCTTGGTGTAGAGAACGTAACCCGTGCGGCCCATGGCGGTCTGGAGGGCCACAGAGGGCAGATCCATGGTCTTTTCTTCGGTGAGAACCGTATCCGCCGCGCTGTCCACGCCGGGGATCACGGTCTCCACCGTCACCGTATCGGTGTAGGTGGTATTGTAGCCGGTCTGGAAGGTGGCGTTGAACACCTTCAGCGCCGAGGAGGGATCGACCTTGCCCACGGAGAAGTGGCTGTCCACCTTGTTCTTGCCCACCAGCTTCTGAACCGGCTGGCCGGTGGCCTCGTCGATCACAGGGTTGCCTTCCTCGTCCTTGACCGTCTCATAGACGTTTTCGTAGGTCACATAGTAGTTCAGCTTGGTCATCTGGTCGCCGGTGCCCCGGTAGCCGTCGCGCAGACCCAACTGACCGTAGGTGTTGTCGCCCCAGACGGCCACCTGACCGTCCACGTCCACGGCGGCGACGCTGCCCGCGCCCGAGCCGATGGCCACGAAGCGGCTGGCAGAGGTGATGGGATCGCCGTGGATATCCTTGGGCATAGTCATCACAGGCTGGCCGTCCTCCATGGCGGCAACCTTGCCGATCTCGGCATAGTTCGGGCCTTGGAGGGAGTAATTCTCCGTGCCGAACTCGCCGCGCCCGGCCTCGCCCCAGCTCACCACGTCGCCTGTCCATGTGAGGACATGGCTGGTGGAGACGTTGGCGGAGATGTCCACTGCGCGGGCATTGGACGGGAGAACGATGCGGGTGGGGGTGGTCTGGGTGCTCTTCATGCCGCTCTGGCCCATGACCAGCTTGCCGTCGGCGTTCGAGCCCATGCCGTACACGT
>CAJUAS010000001.1:104163-199168 GCA_910584395.1 uncultured Oscillospiraceae bacterium
CTTCTTGGTGAGGAAGAGGCTGTAATTCTCGCCCGCAGCGATGTCCACGATATAATCGTCAGGCTGGCGGAGGTACTTACTCACGTCCACCACGGTGGGGGTGACGATATTCTCGGTCTTGCCCGTACCAAGCTGGCCGTAGGCGTTGTTGCCCCAAACCACCAGCTCATGCTCGGTGGTAAGAGCGATGGTGAAGTTCGAGCCGACGGCGATCTTGCTCACCACCATGCTCACCAGTTTGTCGTCCAGCAGGCCGGTCATACCCGCGCCGATGATCTGCTGGGGCGAGGTGTAGCTGATGGCGTCCACCGTGCCCTTGCCCAGACGGCCGTCGGAAATGCCGGTGGTGGTGTCGTAGTTCGCGCCGAAGGTCCACACCGTGCCGTCGTCTCGGAGAACAACGGAGAAGTTCTCCCCTGCACCGGCCATGGGATAGGTATCACTGGGGTCATTTTCCCGATCCAGCTCCACGCTGCCGTCGTCGTTGACGGTGTTGTAGGGCAGCGGCTTGCCGTACACCCGCAGGAAGGCGGAGTACTTGTAGCCAGTGGCGGGATCGGTGTACTCGGCGATGATGTAGGACACGCCGAAGCCCACCACCTTCACCACGGCGGCGTCGTGGGCCTCGTCCTTCACGACCTTGGCCACGGCTTCGTTGAGGGAGCGGAAGGTCACATCCTCCGCCTTGACCTTGCGAACCACGTTGGCGTTGATGAGGTTGAAGCCGTCCCATGTCTTGGTGCCCAGCGCGTTGAGGTCGAGGATGATCTCCCCGCCCACAAAGCGGGCGTAATCATAATCCACCCGGCTGACGTTCTTGGTCACGGACGCGTCGTCGCGCACCGCGGCCCAGTCGCCCTTGGTCTCGTCCCAAGTGATCTCATTGAGGTAGAAGCCCAAGATCCGCTGATCCACGCCCACCCGGACGCCCTGATGCTCCATGGACGCGTCCGACTCGGTAGAGCCAAGCTGGTGTGCATCGTTGCGGCCGGTGGCATAGACCGTGCCGTCCTCCAGCCAGACCACCGTGTGGTTCTTGCCTGCGCTGACGCCCAAGACGCGAACGGTCTTGCCGTCCAGAACCACGGTGTCGCCCTCGCGGACGGTGGTGGTCGCGCCGGTCTCCACCTCCTGCCGGATGCCAAGGGCAAGCAGCTCCTTGTCCAGCTCGGTGACGGGCTGCTGGCGGTAGGTCACATTGGTGAGCAGCTCGGCGTAGTCATACCCGGCCTCAGCATTGGGATCGTCGGCGCGGCCCAGCTGGCCGTAACGGTTGAAGCCCCATGTGTAGAGCGCACCGGAGAGGCCCACGGCGGCCAGATGGCTCTCGCCCACGGCCACGTCGCTGACCGATTCGGGCAGCTTCACCTGCTCGGGCAAGCCCTGCTTCTCCACGCCGCTGGCGCCGCGCTCCTCGGTCAGGCTGCCGAACACCCACAGCGTGCCGTCCTTGCGGACGACGGCGGAGGTCTGGTAGCCCGCATAGATGGCAGCCGCATCGGAGAAGGACGTCCGCATGGGCACGACTTGGAAGGTCTCGTTCAAGGTGACGCTCTTATTCGTTCCGGGATGGTAATCCTGATCGACCAGATCGCGGGCAGTGCCCAACTGGCCGTAGCGGTTGTCGCCCCATGCGTACACATTGCCATACTGGTCAAGGGCAAGGATGTGGTCGTCGCCGGCGGCGACCTTCACGATGTTGGTGAGGTAAACCTTGCTGGGATCGTTGACGCCGGCGGCATCCCACCATTCCTCGCCCCGCTTGCCCACGTCATAGCCGGCCATCTCGGGATCAACAATGGATTCATAGTACATATTCGCGCCGGTGCGCTGGCCGCGCAGTACCTTGGCGGGCCACTGGACGCGGTTGTTCACCAAACGCTCACGCTCGTAGCCGTAGGTCTCGTTGACCTTGCCCTCCATAGCGCCGGTGCGGTTGATGCCCAAGACGCCGTAGTAGTTGGCGCCCCAAGTGTAGACGAAGCCGTCGGTATCCACCGCCACGGAGAACTGCCGTCCGGCGGCGATGTCCACGATGTTGGCGAGGAAGTCGCCTGTGACCTCCTGCGCGCCCTTGAGGACACGCACGGGGGTGGGACGGCTGGTGACGGCGGTCTCGCCGCCGGTCTCGCCGCCCAGCTGGAAGTTGTCGTTGTTGCCCCAAGCGTACACATAGCCCTTGCGATCCAGCGCAAGGATGTGGTTGTAGCCTGCGGCCAGCTTAACGATGTCCTTCAGATAGTCGCCGTAGGCCACGTCCGCGCCGGTATAGGCGCGCACCTGCATGGGCGTCTCGATCCGGGCGCGGCCCGTATCACCCACGCCCGTGCCGCCCACGCCGGCCACGTTGCGACCCCAAGTCCAGACCGTACCATCGCTCATCAGAGCCACGGTGAAGTCCTCGTAGGAGACCACCATGGGCGTGGTATCCACGCTGGAGTCCTCCAGCAGACGCTTGATCTCCTCGTCGTCCTGATGGCGGTACTCAATGGTGACGTGCTTCACCCCGCGGCCCGCCTCGAAGGTGTCCGCGTCGGTGTTGTTGGTCAGGTAACGGTCGGAAATGGTCAGGGTGGCGGTCTCAAAGCGCTGATCCTTGTCCCCGTGGGGCAGAACCACCCAGTCCTCCTGACTGGTGAACTGCGTCATATTGGAGGAGACCATGGACAGATCCTCCACCCGGTTGGTGTCGCTGGAGTAGTTACGCAGGAGGTTCAGATAGAAGTGATCCATCTCGTAGACGGAGTCCTTCTTGAGGATAAACACCTGCTTGTCGCCCAGCACCAGCTTATCGGGCATGGGATTGGCGGAGTTGAAGAGCGTACCGTCGGCAATGACCGCGTTCATATCGGGCACACGCACCATGGAGGAGAAGAGCTGAGCCTGATTCCGGGCCGCGGCGCGGCGCATCGAGCGAGTGGACATTACGGCGGGTACTTCCTCCACCTCGTCCAGCGCCATGAGGGCGGCGGACTCGCTCTCCTCCGTCTCGTCGGCGGAGACGGCGGCGGTCTTCGCCTCGGTGAGGTAGCCCACCAGCGCGTCGAAGCCGTAATGGTCAAGGAAGGCCATGATCTCGCCCTCGTCGGCGCCGGCAAACTCGTCCTTGAGGTTGAGAATGGCAGCGTAGCCGATCTCCAGCGTCTTGTTCGCGCCCACTGCCTGCGGCAGGAGGGACTGGGCTACGCGGTCGGGATTCTGACCGATGCCCAGATTGCCGGTGACGTTGCTGCCCCAGCCGTAGATCGCGCCGTTGGCGTCCAGCGCAAACACCGTGCCGCCGGTGGTCGCCAGCGTAGACGGCGCAGTCTGGGCCGCCGTGCGGGCGGCGGCGATCAGGGCCGCTGCCTCCTCGGCGGAAGTGGTGTCGGAGATGACAGGGGTCTCAACGCCCGTATAGAAGTTGCTGCGGGCGGAAAGCTCGGTGGCGTAGAGACGGTCATAACGCGTCCCGTCGCCCTGCTGGCCGAGCTGGCCCGCGCCCCATGTATACACCAGACCGCTCTCGGTGACCGCCATGGAGACGTTGCCGCCGGCGGCGATGTGGATCACGGGGTCGGTTGCGCCGAGGACGGAGCGGTCGGCGCGCAGTACCTGAACCGCCGTACTGCCGGAGGCGGCGGTCGTGCCGTTGCCCAACTGGCCGTTGCTGTTTGCCCCGGCGGCGTACACCGTACCGTCGGTCTTCAGATAGAGTACATGGTTCGCGCCGGCCGCGATGGCCGCCACGTTGGAAACGCTGGCCAGACCGGCCGCGTTGCCGGAAGTGCTCAGGGTGATGAGGGTATTGCCCATGAAGTCCGCATCCCGCAGCCCGGAGGTGGAAGCGGCCACCCGGTATTCGTTGCGGACAAAGACGTTGTCGTTATAGATGGCAGTGTACTGGAAGAGGTAGAGCGTGCCGCTGGCAGTGATAAAGCCCGCGCGGTCTGTGCCCGCCACGGCCTTCACCGGCTTGGCGTTGATGTACACATAGTTGCCCTGTCCGTTCACGGTGGTCACGTTCTCCGCCAGACCCGCGCGGCCGCGGTAATCGTCGGGACGGCTGGCGTCGGTCTGGTCGTTGACGGTGGGCACGGTCGTCCACGTGCGGCCCAAATTGCTGTACACCGTGCGGTTGGAGCCGGTGGGCGTGCCGTTGGTCTCGCGGCCCCAAGTGTACACGTTGCCGTTGACGTCCACCGCCACAGCGTGCTGGCCGGAGGCGGCAATGGAGACGATATCCTTCAAAATGTTGGTGTTGCGGTAGCTGTCGTCCTTGACCACCTGCGTGGGCACGTTGACATAGTTCACGTCGGTGGCGGAGTCAATGCCCAACTGGCCGTAGGCATTGTTGCCCCAAGCCCAGACCGTGCCGTCCGCCTTCAGGGCGAGGGTAAAGTCTGCGCCGGACACCACGGCGGGCCGGAAGCCCGTGTACGCCTCGTTGGGGGCGTTGATCTCGGTGGTGCGGGTAACGATCAGGGTAAAGGTGACGCTCAGGCCGCTCTTTACCTCGGTGATGGTGATGACAGTCGTGCCTTCCGTGCCGTTGCGGATGATGTTGTCGTCGCCCTTGTACTCGGCCACCACGGGACGGATGGTGAAGTCTCGCTTGCCGCCGTTGTTGACCTCGGTCACGTCTACGATGGGCACGGAGGTGGTGACACGGAAGCTGCCGTCGTTGCTCAGCGTGCCCAGACCGAACACGTTGAGCAGGCCGCTGTTATCCAGCAGCAGCGCCAGATCGGTCAGGGTCAGGTACTGGCTGTTGTCGATGGTCACGGTGTTGTTGACCGGCGTCATGGCGGTATCATTCCCGCCGTCGCGGTCGTAACGGGTCAGGGTATAGCTGATGCTGCGGGCCACGGCAGCGCCGGCGGCCTGCTTCTCCACCACGGAAGGCGTGGTGACGGCAGCGGCGGCGTTGCCGCCCATGCCAAGCTGGCCGTGGTCGTTGCGGCCGGAGGTCAGGACATAGCCGTCGTCCCGGAGCATGACCACGTGCTCGCCGCCCACATCGATCTGGCGGATGTTGGTGAGGTAGCCGTTGTCCACATTGGGCGCAACACCGGTGTTCTCATCCTCGCCGTTGACAAAGTCTCCGCTGTCCTCGGTGTTGTGGGGATAGAAGTTCACGGCGGCGTACAGCTTGGTGGCGGCGGAGCCGTCCGCCAGCTGGCCGTAGGTGTTTTGACCCCAAGTGTAGACCTGATTGTCGGTGGTGAAGGCGAAGGAGGCGTACCCGCCGGCGGCGATGCCCGCAATGTGGCGGATGGGCACGGCCGCGCCGGAGGTATTCTGGGTGGTAAGCACCTTGACGGGGTAGTAGCGGTTCTGCTGGTCGCCTGTACCCAGAGAGCCAAGGTGGTTATAGCCGAAGGCGTAGACGTTGCCGCTGTCATAGTGGCCACCCAGATCGCCGTAGAGGGAGGCGTCCTCACCCAAGAACACGTCGTCGGTGAGCAGCAGGGTGTAGGTGTTGCCTGCGGCGATGTCCACCACCGTGTGGTCATAGCTGAAGGGGTACATCCCCTCGCTCAGCACTTCCCGCGGCTGGTAGTCGTAGCTGGGATCTGCGCCGTTGGCGGAGCGGGGCAGACCGATGCCAAGCTGGCCTTGATCGTTGTCGCCCCAAGTGTAGACCGCTCCGCCTGCGGTCAGCGCCACCGCGTGACGGTCGCCGGCGGCAATCTTCACCACGCCGTCCAGCTTATACGGGGTATGGGTGTTCTCCAACTGGGCGGAGGAGGTGGAGAAGCCATAGACCTGCATGGGACGGGTCACGTCGGCAGCCCCGGTGTTGATGCCCGCCTGACCCTTTTCGTTGCGGCCCCAGCTCCACACCTGACCCTGCTCGTCCAGCGCGAGGGTGAAGTAGTCGCCGGCCACCACGTCCACGAACTTGTATTTGTTGTCCACGTCCAGACGGACGGGGGTCTGCGCCCACAGGTGGTTATCGACGGCGCCGTGAGTCCCGCGGCCAAGCTGGCCGTAGTAGTTGTGACCCCAAGTCCACAGCTTGCCCTCTTCGTCCACCGCCACAGCGTGGTAGAGACCGGCGGCGATGGCGACCACCTTCACGGTGTGTTCGGGGATGCTGTTCAGGGACTCGTCCACGTCGGGCGTCTCGGGATCGTCCGCCACATTGACGGCGGGAACGGTGAGCACCACTTCCCCGGCCACATTGGCGGGGACGGTGTCTGTGTCACGGCCCAGAACGCCGTTTTCGGTGATGCCCCATGTGTAGAGCTTACCGTCGGCGGTGAGGGCCATGGAGAAGTCGTTGCCCGCAGCCACCTGAGGCGCGATGGTGTTGACCTCCGGCGCGCCCAGAGAGCGGTTCACGTGGAGGGTGACCACGCCGACCTCCAGATAGAGGCCGTTGGCGTCCATATGCTCCATGTCGCGGATGATGACCGTCACCGTACCGGACGCATCCTGCGCGGTGATGGTGCCGTCGTCGGCAATGGCCACGATATTCTTACCGCCGGACTGGATCTCCACGCGGTAACGGCCGGAGTCGGCGTTGTTGGCGTTCACCGCCTCGATCTTGCGGCTCTGATAGGTGTTGAGGTCGAAGTAATACGGGTTATTGGTCACCACGCGGGTAAACTTGATGCTCTGGCCCGGATAGAGGATGACGGAGGGATCTTCGTTGCCGATGGTCTCCGCCACGCCGTTGCGGGTAAACTCAATGGGCTGGAGGCCATAGCGGTCGCCGGTGATCCGGTGGAGGACGTCCTTGTCGCGGTCGTCCATGACACCGTCGCCGTTCTGGTCGGTGAAGCCGTCCTTCAGACCCAGCGCGGCGTTGGCCTCGCTGCCGTAGGCATAGAGCGCGCCGTCCTCGGTGGAGAGGATCAGGTGGCTGTCCGCCACGCCCACCGCAAACACGTCGGTGAGGAGACCCTCGGTAGGCTCGGCGGCGTTGTCGTCGGCCTGAGTGGTGGTGCTGAGGTAGGCTTCGCCCACCGCCACCAAATCGCTCTCGGCGATCATGGTGTCGGATACATTCTTCCAGTGATAGACTTGGCCCTGCGCGTCCACGTTGGTGGGATCGTCCGCAGCGGTGCTGGTCTTGGAGGTCACCAGCGCCAAGGAGTTATGGAGGGCGTCCATACGGTAGATCAGATCCTCGCCGCCGTCGGCGCGGGTGAGGTCGAGACGGGTGGCGGCGGACTTCACTTCGCCGTTCACCTGACCCCAGATCCAGACATGGCCGTTGTGGTCGAGGGCCACGGAGAAGTTGTCGCCGGCGTCAATGGCCACGATGTTGGTGAGGATCTCGCCGCCCTCGGCCACCACCTGAACGGGGTCGTTGTAGCGGCCGTTGCCCACGCCGTGCTGGCCGGCGGTCTCGCCGTTGCCCAGCTGGCCGTAAGCGTCGTTGCCGAAGGCCCAGACCGTGCCGTCGCCCTTGAGCATGAGGGTGTGGTTCTTCCCGGCGGCGATGTCGGTGGTGTTGGCCGCCTTCATCCGCATGGCGGCGGCGAAGTTGGTGTAGCCAATCTTGTCGCGGCCCGCTTCGCCGGCGTTATTCCAGCCCCAGACATACACCGTGCCGTCCTCCATGAGGGCCACGGCGTGCTCGTCGCCCGCGGCAACCTTGATGGCGCGGTTGGTGTAATACTCATTATAGTAGGTCTCCAGCTCGCCGGTGGCGGGATCGAGCTTGTTGTTGGTCTCATCAAAGGCGTAGTTGGGCGTCATGCCGTCGCCCACGGAGCTGTCGTAAGTACCGAAGGACTCGCCGTCGGCGTTGACGCCGTAAGGCCCGTAGAACCCGGCGTGATAGGTCTCATAAGAGCCGTCAAACTTCAACTGCTGGCCCAGACGCACGTCGGGGTTTCCGTTCAGGGTGTTGGGATAGGTGTACTGCACCGCGTCCAGCTTCACCGCGTAGAGTACGCCGTCGGCGTTCTTGTGGCCCAGCGCAGCGATGGACTGGTTGGAGGTGTTGCCCTGACCCAGCTGGCCGTGGTCGTTGAGACCCCAAGTATAGACCTCGCCGCTGCCCTTGAGGAACACGGTGAAGTACTTGCCGCCGGCGATCTGGGTCACGCCGGTGAGATAGCCGCTCTCATCCTGCGGGTCGCGCACCTGCGTGGGCACAAACACGGGGGTGTCGCTGGCGGAGTTGATGGAGCTGAGGTTGTTGTAGCTCTGGTTTGCGCCCCAGCTCCACACCGTGCCGTCGCTCTTCAGGGCGAAGGAGTACTCCTCACCCAGCACAATGGCGGGTGTGGCAGTCTGATGGACGAGGGTATGCTCCCCTTCCACGCCCCGCAGGCCGGTGGTGCCGATGGAGGAGGTGGCGTCGTAGTCGGTCAGCTCGTCGTCGAAGAAGGCCACGCGGATCTGGGCGGTGTAGCCCGTCTCGTCGTCGGTGACGGTGACATAGGTATACATCCCCGGCTCAACGTTGGCCCAGTTGATGACGGCCAGACCGGGCACGGTGTCGGAGAAGGTGATCAAACGGGTGTTGAGAGAACGCCAGCGGAGCTTGCGGCTCTTGTCCTCCCCTTCCTTGGCGGTGCCGTCGGCGGTATAGAGGCCGGGATACCACACCGCCTCGGTGAGCAGGCTGAAGGTGTCGGTGCGCTGGACGGCGATCTTCTCAGGCAGGATGTGGAAGGTCTGCTTCTCATGGGCCAGCAGCCGGATCTCCCACGGACGGTGGGTGGAGTAGACCGGCGTGCCGTTCTCCTGCTCCACGTCCACCTGCTGGAGCGCCAGACGCTCGGTGCGAATCTGGGCGTAATAGACCTGCTCAGGGTTGGCAATGGTGGTGGAGTCAGTCGTCTCGGCGTTGCCCACGCCCAGCTGGCCCTTTGTATTGCTGCCCCAGCTCCACAGCGTGCCGTCGCTCTTGAGGACGCTGGTCACGTTGTTGCCCATGGCAAAGCCGTAGCTCTGCTTGCCCTTGGTGGTCTTGGCGTCGTTGTGATTGAGGCCGGTGTCGCTGTAATCCCAAAGGTCGGTGGGGATGGAATCCACAGCGTCGGCGGCCAGCTTGGTAAAGCCAGTGGCGTTGCCGCCCCACTGGAACACATGGCCGTCCTTGGTCATGACGCCGCTGGCAATGCCGCCCACGGCGATGGCGGAGATCCGATCCGTCTCGGCCAGCTGCGCGGCCACGGTGGTGGTAACGTCGTTGTCGTCCTCGTCCTTGGTGGTGACGCTGTAGCCCAGAGTCAGACCATTGACCAGAATAGGCCGCTTGGCATTGGCGGTGCTCTCCGGGGTCAGCTGGCGGTTTGCGCCGCTGCCGATGGCGAAGAGGCTGCCGCTCTTGTCGCTCTGAATGTGTGTTGCACTCTCGCCGTCCACGTTGGTGGGCACGGCCGCGCCGGGCTCGTTGCCAACCTTGTTCATGCCCAGCAGGAGCATATGGTCGTTGCCCGCAGAGCTGAAGCCGGCAGCCACCAGAGACACGTCCCGCAGGTAATTGCCCACGCCATTGACTTGGTTGCCTTCCCGCACCGCCATGGGCACACGCTGGATGCCCTCGGAGGACAGCCCGCCGCTGTGGGTGGAGGTCAAACTCTGGTCGCCGATGTCATAGCCGTTGCCTTCCATCTTGCCGAAGGTGTAGACATACCCGCCGGTGGTGCGGACGACGGAGTAGCCCCGTCCGGCGTACACGCTCTCGGCGTTGGTGATGAAGCCCTCGTTATAAATGAGGTTCTCGCGGTTGTCGTCCGCCGCCATCAGCTTGTTTTTGTCCTCCGCGCTGTTCACCAGACCGCCCCGCTGCAGACGGACGGGGGTGGTGACGTCGCTGGAGCTGTTCTCCCGCCAGTTGACGGCGCGGGTGTTGGTCGCACCCCAGCCGTAGGCGTAGCCGATGTCGGTGACGGCCAGAGAGTGGTCTGCGCCGCCGGAAACCTGAACGATATGGCCCTGAACGCCGGAGAGGTTGGTCTTGACAGGATAGCGCTGGTTGCTGGTGTTGCCGTTACCCAGCTGGCCGTGGTCGTTGAGACCCCAAGCCCACAGGGTTACCTCGCCGGTCTCGGCGTTGGGGGCGGAGATGGCGAAGGAATGATTCGCGCCCACGGCGATGTCCACGATGCCGCGGAGGTAGTCGTTGCCGTTCTCGCCGCGCACCTGAACGGGAGAGTACTCATACGCGCCCGTGCCGGTCGTACCGTCGCCCAACTGGCCGTAGGTGTTGTCGCCCCAAGCCCAGACCGTGCCGTCGGACTTCAGGGCCAGCGCGAAGTGTTCGCCATAGACCACCTTGGGGGCGGTGAGCTTGGCATTGGTGGACTCGGTGCGATCCTCCCGCGGACGGACAAGGATGTTCATCATGCGGGTGACCTGCGTGGTGTTCTCCCGGATGAGGACGGTCACTGTGCCGAAGGCGTTGGGCATGGGGCGCAGCTCGAACCAGCCGTTTGCCGCGTCCGCATAGACGGTCAGGATGGACTCGTCAGAGGAGATCACGGTAAAGTCGGCGGTGGTCAGGTCGCGGGTGGTGATGGAGTGGACGCCCTTGTCAATGCCGGTCGCCCCCACCACGTCGGTGCTCTCAAACGGGAACAGGAAGTCCTCGGTATCCTCGATACCGCTGGTTCTGTAAAGGTTTGTGCCGATGGTGACATACCGCTGGAGGTTGTTCACCGTCTCGGTGGTGGTCACATCGGGGGTCGTGATGCCGTCCTCGGCGGGAACGCCGGGGGTCACGGTGGTCTTGGTATAGCGCAGGGGGATCCGCAGGGCGTCGCCCTCGGTCAAAATGGTGCGCTCCACGTTGAGGTGGCCGGTGGTGGCCGTGCCGTCGGCGGTGGAATCGGTCGCACCCCGGAGGGTGTACTGGGTCAAGGCGTGGTCGAAGTCCCGCTCGTCCACGACGGCCGCGCCGCCCTGCTTAAAGTCGGTGACATAGTCCACCTTGCCGATGTAGATGCTCTCCTCGTCCGGCGCGCCCACCAAAACAGGCACGTTGGGGGAGCTAACGTTCTTGCTGTCGCCCAAAGACGCGCTGCCGCTCAGGTGGTGCTTGCCGCCGAAGGAGTTGGGAACCCGGTTGTACGCACCCTTCAGATAAGTACCCTCGCCGATCGTACCCATGGCGTAAACCGTGCCGGGCACATGGGCCTCCTGCGTGAGCAATGTGCCGTCCGCATTGGTGAGGCGGACGTCATTCTTATAAATGGTGGTCTGGGCGTGGTTCACGGCAATGGACTGTGCGCCGAGGAAGGGCTCGGTGCTGTTCACGCCGGCCTTGCCGCTGTCGCGGCTCTCCCCTGCCGCCACCTTGGAGATGGCGGTGACCACAGTCGCGCCGCTCTTGCCCACCTGACCGCGGGCATTGTCGCCCCATGCGTAGATCTGGCCGTCGGCGTCGATGGCCATGGAGGAATTGCCGCCGGCGAAGATGCGGGTGATCTTCACGCCGTTGTGCGCGCCGGTGGCAGTGACCTTCACAGGCACGGTGGAGAACTTGTTCGCGCCGGATTCGCCGTTGCCAAGCTGGCCGTAGGTGTTGTCACCCCATGCCCAGACCTGACCTGCGCCGTCCAGAGCCAGAATGTGGCCGTCGCCGGCGGCGAGATCCACGATATCGGTGAGATAGTTGGTGGAGGTGGCCTGTTCGCCGGCCTTGACCTGAACGGGATAGATGCGGTCAAGCTCACTGCCGTCGCCCAGCGCGCCGCGGGAATCCCAAGACGGGGTGTACTGATACACTGCGCCGTGCTGGTGCGCGCCGCTCTGCGTCTGGGTGCTGGAATTGCCCTTGGAATTGATACCCCAAGTAAACACCGTGCCCGAAGAGGTCAGGGCGGCGGAGAACTCATCGCCTGCCACTAACTTGGTGATCCGCGCGCCGTAGTTTGCGGCGGTCATGTTGGCGTTGGCCTTGGCGGAGTTGCTGGAGGTGGTCAGGTTGTCGCTCAAAGTGTTGGTGGTGAGATAGTCCGTGCCGTGGAGGCCCAGAACGGTCACAGGCACCAGCTTGGTAATGTAGTTGCTGGCGTCGGAGTAGGAGGTGTTGGTATCGGGGGCAACATTGCCCTGATAGCCGTACTGGCTGTCGGCATAGTAGTGCTCGGAGTTCACCGTCCGGTTGTGCCATTCGCCGGGCATGGCGTCGCCCGCGCGCATAGCCGCGCCGAAGGAGCGCAGGGCGTCATAGTTGTAGCCATGATCCCAGTTGCCGTGGTGGTAACTGCCGGAACAGTAATGCTCGTCATAGTCGGTATCGCCATTGTCCGCCTTGAACGCCTGAGGCTCGGAGAAGTCCACGTTCACATAGTCGATGGGCTGATACGTGCCCGAGTTGCCCCAGTAGATGACCGTGCCGTCCGCCCGGAGGGCGATGGCAAAGTCGCGGCCTGCGGCGATTTGGACAGCGTTCGACAGGTAGGGATTGGCGGAATAGCCGGAAATGCCGTGGGTACCGTTAACTTCCGAGCCGTAATTGCCGGGAGATTGGAGACGATTGCTGCCTGCGCCGTAAGACACGGTCGTACCGGGGTTCGTGACCTTCACGGGGGAGTAGGCGTTGGTGTCGCGGATGCCCGCCCAATACTCCGCCACGCACCAGCAGTGAGAGCACCAGTAGCAGCCGTGGTGACACCACTCATAGAGGTACTCATAGGTGTAGTTCCAGTTGCCGTTACCCAGCTCACCGGCGTTGTTGTAGCCCCAAGCATACACCGAGCCGTCTGCGGCCAAAGCATAGGAGGTATACTCCCCGGCGGCAATGGCGATGATGCCCGTGAGCTGGCTGGAAGCGGACGCGCCCGATCCGGAGTTGATGCCCCAACCCTTATTGGCGGCATCCCAGCCCAAGACCTTTTGCGGGGTGGTATAGGTGCGGAAGGCGTCGCGGCCTTGTGCGTCGGTAATGGTCGTCCAGTAACGAGTATAGTCATAACGGTTGCGGCAGGGGTTCGCGACGTTGTAGTTGTCGCGGTTGACGCTGGTGGCAATACCCAGCTGACCGTACATATTCGAGCCCCAAGCCCACACCGTGCCGTCCGCCTTCAGGGCGAGGGTGTGGTTGACGCCGGAGACCACCATGGGCGTGGCGATGCCGCTGGAGGGATAGACCTCCACCTGCATGACGCTCTCGGCCACGCACTGATACCGGATGTTGCCGTTCTCATCGGTTTCGATCTCGCCGCGGTAGTTCCGCACGGCCTCATAGGCGCGGAACACCACGGAGGTCTCGCCGTATTCGTTGCGTCCGGCGGCGCGGATGACCCAGTCGCCGCTGGCCGCGTCCTGATTGACCACCGCAATGGTGGGATCGGTCACGGTGACGGTGACAAAGTTGCTGCTCTTGTCATCCCGGATGGTAGCCGTACCCGTCAGGATGCGCTGGGTTGTGCCGTTGGTGCCGGAGTAGATGATGTAGTTGTCCGCCTTGAGCCGCAGCTGCTGGCTGTCGTTCATGCGGTAACGCCACGCATTGGCGGTAGTGGCGTAGGTGTTGGACTCGGTGACGGTCACCCGCTTGTCGGTGTCGCTGACGGTTTTGGCCACCACACCGTTGATAAGCTGGGAAGCGTCGGTGTTGGCGGCGGCGCTTTCCGCCTCTACGGCGGGGCTGTTGTCCCCGGCGGCGGTGGTGTCGCCGTCCTTCTGGAGGATGGCGTTGGTGACATACACCGAGCCGTCATAACGGTAACCGCTGATGACGGGAGTGCTGTTCTCCACGCGGCCCAGATTGATCGTACCCAGCTGGAGGTAACGGTTGTTGCCCCAGCCCCAGACATAGCCGTCGTAACGGATGGTAGAGGCGTGGTTGTAGCCCAGAGAGACGTACTTCACTTGGGTCAGATTGCCGGTCTGCTCAGTGACCTTATAGCCCTGAGTGTCCACGGTGGTGTCCTTCACGTCGCCCTGAGCGATGTGCTCCGCGGTCTCACCGTCCTGAGTAAAGAGCGGGTAGGTCACGTTGTGGGCCTTGGAGTTGCCATCGCCCAGCTGACCCAGATTGCCGTCGCCCCAAGCGTACAGCTCGGCGTTGGTGAGGTAGCTCTTGCCGTCCCACTTGTCGTCTGCACCCAGCACCTTCTTAATGCGGTTGATGGCGGCGGAGGTGTTTACACCGGCCTCCACGGCCTTGACGCCGTAGAGGTGAGACTGCTTGACGATGGTGATCACGCCGTCGTCGTCCGTGGTGGTCACGGGGGCGGCATACTGCAGGGTCGGTTCGTAATAGGTTCCGCTGGTGGTGTAATCCCCCGTCAGGGACTTCTTGTCGGTGCTCAGCTTCGCCGGGCCTTGTGTGAGCTGGTAGTTGCTGTTCGAGCCCCAGCCCCAGACCTTCTGCTGGGCGGCCTCCAGCTCTTCCTCGGTGAGGCTGCTGTCGTTGATGACAATACTCTGAATGGCCAGCATATGGCGGTGGCCCACGGCGATAGAGGACACGTTGGTGAGGTAGTTGCCGTCGGTCATGGCGTTGCCCTTGAGCACCTGCGTGGGTGCGCCGATGGGCTTTTCGTTCGTGCCGATGCCCATCTGGCCAAAGTCGTTGCGACCCCAAGTCCACACCGTGCCGTCGCCCTTCAGAGCGGCGGAGGTGTCACCGCCGGCGGAGATCATCACCACGTTGCCGATGTGGCCTTCGCCGCGGTCGCCCAGAACCTTGACAGGGGTGCTGTTGGTGTCGACCCACTTGGTGGGCAGGGTCTCGCGGCCCAACTGACCGTAGTGGTTATAGCCCCAAGCCCAGACCTCGCCGCCGGTGGTCAGGGCGAGGGTGTGGTATTCGCCGGCGGCCACGGCCATGATGACCACGTCTTCGCCGTTCTCCTGAATGGTGACCTTCCGGGCCAGCGAGGAATAGCTCACCGCGCCGGTGTCATAGCCCAACTGGCCGAAGTTGTTGCGGCCCCAAGTCCAGACGTAGCCTTCCTTATCCAGCGCCACCATGTGATCGTAGCCGGCAGCGATCTGGCTGATCTTGTTGTTGTCCCTGTCGCCCAGATACTCCGTGGGAATGCCGTTGGCGTTGGTCGCAATGGCCACCTTCTGCGGGTTGGCCACGCTGGTGGCGGAGTAGGCGGTGGCGTGGGGATTGCTGGGATCAAGGCTGCTCTGTGCCACGGAAGTGCCGTCGCTGTTCACAGTCACGGAGGAGGGATTCGTGCCCAGATTGGTCAGAGTGGAGGTGTTCACGTTGCGCGTGCCGCCCAGATTGCCCTGACCCAGAATGCCGTAGACGTTGTCGCCCCAGACCCAGACGTTGCCCTCGGTGGTGTTCATGGCGGAGTAGTTGCGGCCCGCCACGGTCTTAGGCACGATCTGGTCGCTGGAGGGCTGGAGGTCGATATCCAGAGAGAATACGTAGTTGCCGGTGACCACCATATCGGGGATGTGCGTCCCGGTAAGGTCATAGTCACCAAACACCTGCCAAATCTTACCGTCCCCGCTGCCTGCAGCAGTACCGGGGCCGTTGTTATAGGCCGCGCCCAAGGTCAGGGTGGTACGGCCGGTGAGGTAGTCAAACGGGTCGTCGATAAAGCTCTGGCTGTAGATCTCCGCCTTGTCCGCGCCGGAGTTCAGCACGTCCACCCGGGTAATATCCGGGTTGGACATGACAGCGGCCCATTCCTCGCCCACGTTGGTGTGGTCGTAGGGCTTCGTCTCCACGCCGCCGCTCCACTTGTTGGAGTTGATGTCATGGTCGATGGGATAGAGGGAGAAGCCGGAGTTGTAGTGAAGGTGGGTGTTCTCCTTGTAAATGACCAGATGCTCGTTCGCGCCCAAGGTGATGAAGGGCGGCACAACGGGGGTGACGAGCGCGCCGGCATTTGCGCCGTAGTAGGAGGTGTGACCGGTGTAGTCGCTCTTCCACGCGCGGATGGGCTTGGTGGAATCCACGGAGCTGCCGGAATAGGGAATGGCCTCCATGTAGTCCACCATCAGCTCCAGAGACTCACGTGCGCCGGCCTGACTGGGCAGAACGAGGTAGGTGCTGACAAGGTTAGACAACTGGCCCAAAATGGTGTCGCCGTTGGGCGTGGTGGCGTTGTTGCCCCAGCCCCAGACGTAGCCGAACATTCCGTCCAGCACGCCGTCGTTCTTGTGATCCGTGCCCGTCTTGTAGTAGAGGGCGGTGGCCATCATGTGGTACGGGCCGGCGACGATGTTGTAGACGCCCTCCAAATAGAGGTAATCGTCGTTATACTCCTCATAACCGCCCTTGCGGGTGCGGACGGGCAGGTAGCTGGCGTTAGTCGCGCCATTGCCCAACTGGCCGCGGTCGTTGATACCGAAGGCGTAGGAGTGGGACAGCTCGGTCAGAGCGTCGTTGGCATAGCGCACCGCGCGCATACCGGTATACCCGATACCCGCGCTCAGCTCCACGATGGTCTCGTGGGCGTCGGTCACAAGCTGCTCCTCAACCTCCCTGTAGACGCTGCGGCCGTTTTCGTCCTTCTTGACGGTGACGCCGTCGGCCTCCGTCTCGATGACCAGACCGATGACCTTATTGTTGTTCGCACCCATGGCATCGTCGCTGCCGTGGAACACCAGCGTGGGTACTTTGTGGATGCCCGCTGTATTTAGGCCCATCTCGCCGTTGGCGGTGTTTGAGCCGACGCCGTAGACGTGGTTGCCCTTGGTGAGCAGCATGGTATGGTGGTCGCCCAGCGCGGCGCCGACCACATGATAGAAGAATTCGTTGGTCTGGTAGAAGGTCTCCACCACGGGATCGTTGATCGTACCCACAGGGTAGTTCCGGCTGGAGATGATGCGGGTGGTGGTGCTCTTCGTAAGGTCGGTGTTCTCGGTGTAGCGGTCTGCACGCATGGCGGTAGGCGCGGAGATATACGCCTTGGTAGCGGTCGCGGTGTCGGTATCGCCCTGCGTGTCCGTGCCCGTCTGGCCGGAGGTGTTGAGACCCCAAGTATACACCTGACCGTTGGCGCGGATGGCCGCGGCAGTATACATTCCCGCCTCGATATCCACCACGTGGGCCAAATAGCTGTACGGGGTGTTTTCGTTCTTGTTGAAGGAGCTGTTGTAGTCCATCGGCCCGGCGGCCATACCAGCGGCCACGCGGCGCGGGGTGGACTTATAGTCGGTCGTGCCGTCGGCAATGGCGAAGTCGCGGCCCAACTGGCCGTAGCTGTTGTCGCCCCATGCCCAGACGTAGCCTTCGTTGTCCAGCGCCATGGAGAACTTGTTCCCCGCGGCCACAGCCACGATGAACACGGGCTTCTCCGCATTGGGATAAGCCAGATTGACCTTTACAGGCTTGTTGGAGGTAGTGGTCGTGCCGTTGCCCAGCTGGCCGCGGTCGTTGAGACCCCAAGCCCACACTGCGCCGTAGCTGTCCACCGCCAAGGTGTGGTCGCCGCCGGCGGCGATGTCCACGATGTCGTGGAGATAGGGATAGGCGTTGGCCGTGGTCACGTCCGCGCCGCAAGTCCAGCACTTCAGCGTGCCGCCGGCGGCGTCGATGGCCCGGTCGTCATACACCCGTCCGCAGTTGCCGCAGGTATGTGCGCCGCTCTGGGCGCCGGCCACCACCTGAACGGGGTATGCCCTGCGCTCCAGCGTGCCGCCGTCGCCCAGTTGGCCGGACGTGCCCTGACCCCAGACCCAGACTGTGCCGTCGGGGCGCAGAACCAGAGAGTGGTAGTTGCCCGCCTCGATCTTGGAGACGGTCACGCTGCCCTTGGTGGCCTTGTTGGTGTCCTTGACGTAGACAATGAACTGATCCACATAGCGGTAGTTGACCTTGGTGGTGGGATGCGTGTACTCATAGGTCAGCACCACGGCGGTAGAGCCGAACTTGTCGGGATGGACGGCGTAGAAGACGATGTCCGTCCCCTGCCATTCATAGCGCAGCAGGCTCTTGTCCACGATATCCACACGCAGGGTGGTCTTGCTGACCACACTGTCGGCCTGACTCTGCGTATTACCGTACAGATACTTCATGGAAGAGCCGGGATAGAACACGTTGAAGCCGTTATACTCCTTCAGCCGGAGGTTTCTGGTGTCCAGACGGTACGGATTGTCCTGATCCACCACATGGCGGGTGTTGATGGTGTTGGCCAGAATGGCGGAATTGCTGTTGAAGTTGGTGCCGCTGTACTCCACCACCATGCTCTCCTCGCGGATGCCGGTGCGGATGGGGGTGTCGCTGTTCTCGGCGCGGCCGTCGCCCAGCGTGCCCGACGTACCCTTGCCGAAGCTGTAAACGTAGCCGTCCTCGCCCAGAACCGCCGTGTGGTTGCGGCCCGCAGCCGCTTGGAAGGTGGTGTAGGCGAAGTTGTCGAAGTAAGTCTCATAGACCAGCCGCGTGCCGTCCTCCTGAACGGGGCGGTTATAGTCGGCCAAGATGTAACCCTCCACCTTGGCTACGCCGGGCTGGGTCTCTCCAATGCCCAACTCGTTGTTGGTGTTGTTGCCCCAGACGTACAGTTCGTTGTTCCACTTGGCCTCGGTGCCGCGGTTGAAGGTGACGGTCTTGGTCGAGCCGTCCGCCGCCTTGTAGGTGCCGGTGACCGTGGTATACACGGGGCTTTCGTCATAATAAGTGTGGGTCTTGGTGCAGGCGTTCTCCTGAAGGATGGTATCGCCGTTTTCATCCGTGCCGGTGGAGATACAGTCATACTCATGGGCAATCTGCGGGGTCTTGAGATCGCCGATGCGGAAGACATGGTCGCCGTCGGCGTCGGTATAGGTGTAGGTGTTGGACTTCTGCGCCGTGGCGTGGGTGCCGCCGGCAGAGACCGCCACCACATTGGTCAAGCCGGAGACCAGCACGGGAATGGAGCTGTGCTGGTTGCCTGCCGTGCCGTTGCCAAGCTGGCCCTGCGCGTCAGAGCCCCAAGCAAACACCGTGCCGTTGCGGGCCAGAGCCACGGTGAAGTTGCTGCCCGCGGACAGGCTGCTCATGTTGGTGATACCGATGTCACCGCCATAGGTGAACTCGTCTCTCTCCGCCGTGTTCTTCACGGTGTCTGCGGTGGAGCGGGTCTCTTGGTCGCCGTTGCCCAGCTGGCCATCGGCGTTATAGCCCCAAGCCAGAATGATGCCGTCGGAACGGATCGCCAAGCCGTGGTTCGCGCCGGCGGCGATATCGGAAATGCTGGTCATGTTGTTGCCGCCCTTGTAGCCAAGGACGCGGGTGGGGGCAATACGGTTCTGCCATGTGTTGTTGCCCAACTGGCCCTTGTCGTTGATACCCCAAGCACAGACGCTGCCGCCGTTACCGAGGGCCATAGCGAACTCGTCGCCGGCGGACACGCGCACGATGCCGCTCAGGACGCCGCTCTCGCCGTCCAGATTGGCCACCAGCGTGGGGGTGGGCACAGCCAGCGTGCCCTTGTTGATGCCCAACTGGCCGGAGGTGTTGAGACCCCAAGCATACACATTGCCCTTATCGGTGACCGCCATGGCGAACGCGCCGCCGGCCGCCACATAGGAGATGGTCTCGCCGGCCGGGATCTGGACACGGACGGGGGCGTTACGCACCGCGCCGTTGCCGTTGTTGTCCACAACGGTGTTGGTGGTGCGGTCCATGGCCTCGCCGGTACCCAACTGGCCGTAGTTGTTGGCGCCCCAAGCCCAGACCGTACCATCGGAGCGGAGGGCCACGGTGAAGTCGTTGCCCGCCGCCAGCATAGGCACAGCCTTCGCCCCGTCGTCCAGCACGGCCGCCAGCAGAGAGCCGGAGTACACGTCGCCGTTAGGCAGGGTGATGTTAAAGGTAATGGTGGCTCGGCCAAAGACCTCGTTGTCGGTGGGCTCCATGTTCCAAACGCCGTCCTTGGTGCGCCAGACCTTCACCACGTCGGGGTTGGAGGAGGTCATCATCACGTGGTTGCCGTAGACGTTGGAAATGTCGATATCGCTGTAGAGGTTGAAGCCCTTGTAGTTGATCTGGAGCATTGCCCCGTCCTTCCAAGGCATCTCATAGCGGTAGCCATGCTTCAAGACCACCTCAACAGGCGGCTTCATATCGGGCGTATCGGCGTTGTACTCGGCGATCTTCTTGCCCGTCTCATCATAGAGAGCGGAGCGCTGGATCTCCAAGCTCTTATAGGGCAGCGGGCCGGTACGGGTGGGATAGTAGGCGGGGTCGTCCTCATAGTCGCCCACCTGACTGTATTTGCCTTCGCCCCAGATATACTCGTAGCCTTCATGGTTGATGGCAGCGGAGTGGTTATAGCCGGCGGCGAAGCCCTGAGCCCGGGCAAAGTAACCGGCGGTGACGGTGGTATCCAGCATGATCCCCGGGTTGGTGCTGTCGGGCACCTTGTAAAGGATATTCTTCATATCCATATCAAAGATAGCTACGTTGCTGTTTTCGCCGTCAAACACCCGCTGGAGGGCGCGGTAAGTCCCGCCGAAGCCGGTGCGCTTGTTGTCCTCGGTGCGGCCCAACTGACCGATGGTGTTGTCGCCCCAAGAGTAGATGTCCCCTTCTTCGGTGTCCAGCAGGGAGAACGTGCCGCCCGCCTGAACATGGGAGATGAACAGCGTGCCGCGGCCCTTGCCGCTGACACTCCAATAGGGCGTTCCGTCGTCCTTCGTGCCGGACATCATCCAGCCGTCCACCCACTGGCCGGCGGCATCGGTGTAGCCCACGCCCACCGGAGCGGTGCTGGTGGAGTTCAGGGTCATGGCCGTACCGTCGGGCAGGTCGCGGATGTACGCCAGCGCCTGCAGCTTGGAGACCATGATCTTCTCCTCATCAGAGAATTCGTTGCGGCGGTTGGTGGGATAGCTTCCGAAGTAGTCCACCATCAGCGCGTAGAGGTTCTCGATGGCATACGCGCCGCCGTTGATGTCCGTCTCGGCAATGGGGGCGGCCAGACCGGCGGCCACCGTCGCGGTGTCGCGGCCGAGCTGCTCGCTGGACTCGCTGCCAACGGTCAGGTTGGTGCCCCAAGTATAGACCGTGTTGCTCTTACGCAGGCCGGTGGCAACGTCGTAATCGCCGCGCAGGGCCACGGCGTGGTTCTGGCCCATATCCAGCTCCACGATCTGATTAAGCTGGGTGCCCACCTCGACCACATAGAGATCCACGTCGTTCTCATTCTTGTGGGGATCAATGGGCTTGCCGTCCGTACCCGTGACAGAATTGTCCAGCGTACCCTTGCTGGTAAAGCCGGCGAGATCGGTCTGCACGCCGTGGGCGCCCTGAATTCCACGGCCGGTGGTGTTGCCCAGAAGCTGCTTGCTGTTCGAGCCCCAAGCAAAGACCTTGCCGTCGCTGCGGAGGATGGCGGAAGCCCCCTCCACGGCGGACGCGCCGGAAGCGGAGACGGAAATGGCGTTATTGAGCCAGTAGCCCTCGCCCACGCTGCCCGCCTGACGGACGAACTGGGGCGCAAGAGACCGGGCCACGCTGTTGTTGGGATCGCCGGCCTGTCCGCGGTAGGTATTGCCCCAAGCAAGGACGGTGCCATCCTTCAGCAGGGCGATGGAGTGGTCATAGCCTGCCGCCACATCCACCACACCGGTGAGATAATGTTCTGCGCCGAGGGTCACGCCCGCAGGCAGGTCGGCGGCGGAGGCGATGTGGGTGCGGGTCTTGTCCTCGTTGTCCACATAGTAGCCCTGCGCGCCGTCGGTGTAGTAACGGCGGTCGTCGCTGCCCATTGCATACCAATAGGGGCTGTCCCCTGCCAGCACGCGGGTGGGATACTTATAGTAGTCGGTGTTGCCCGAACCGACCTGACCATAGGAGTTATAACCCCAAGCGTACACGTTGCCGTAGGCGTCCACGGCCAAGGTGTGGCCGCCGGCGCCGGTGGTCTCCTGATAGCTCTGGTTGACCGACATCTTCATGATGGCGGGGTTATGATAGATGCCCGCGCCCAAGCGGCCGCGGCCTTCCACGCCAGCGACCTGCGTGGGGGTAATAATGCGTACAGAGTCGCGCTCCTTGCTGTCGTCCACCTCGGCGGGCGGCTCTGCTCCCACCAGCGTCACATTTGCTCCGGTGAAGATCCCGGTCTGGCGCAGCTGCTCCAGACGGGAGGAATCGAGGGCGTCGTTCCCCTCCTCGTCCGTTGTCCGCTCCAGCTGGATGTTCACCCGGCGCAGCGCGCTGCTCGCATAAGGCGCATTGGTATAGGCGTCAGCCGTGAAGGAGGACGCCAGCATAGCCCCGGCAGCCGGGATGTCGGTGTTGAAATTGATGGTCTGGATCTTGCTGCCTTGGAACGCCCCCACGCGAATGGCCTTGTACCCCTCGGAGATGGTGAGGATGGTGGCGTTGCCGTCGGCAAAGCGGTTGCCCGTGCTGGACGCGTCATAATCCACCAAGAACACCGGCACACTGGCCACGCCGCTCAGCAGAGTGAGAGGATCGCCGGTAAAGACAGAGGTGTAATCGCTCTCTGTCAGGGTGGTGGGCAGGATCAGCTCGGAAGCGGCCTTGCCTTGGGCCGTGAGGCCCGTAATGACCGCCACGCCGGGATAACGGTTGTCGTAGGCGTTGGGGTCGGAGGGATCGTTGTTGACCCGCAGGGCGTCGATCATCGCCTGATAGAACGCAATGGTGTTCTTGTGCGGCTCCAGATCGGCGCGGGCCTTCAAATGAGCGCTCTGGGCAGCATCCAAGTTGGCGCGCAGAGTCTGGAAGCGGCCCGCGTCCAGCGCACGCAGAGTGTTGGCGGTGTCCACTGCGCCGCTGAAGTCGCTGGAGCTGTCCAGAAGGGTGTCCAGCGTCTTCATTGCCGCGTCGGCGCTTCGCAACGTGTCCAGCACCGTATTGCCCACGTTCTTGGTGTTCATATCGTAGCGCACGGTGTACTCAAACCGGGTGCGCAGTCTCATTCCGGCGGGGAACACGGGGTTGTCGCCTGTGGTGTCCACGCCGGTGATGGCAGTGTAGTCGGTGACGGAGGGATCCACCGTCAGCTCCCCGTTCACCCCGGTGAGCGCGTCGATGCGCCCCTGAATGGCGGCGAGACTGCTGCCCAGAGTGGCCAAGTTACTCATAAGGTCGCCGAACTCTTCCTTGGTGGGCATATCGCCCATGCTCTGAAGCTGGGTGCGGGTGAGCCGGTAAGCCGCCACCCGGGCGTCCAACTCCGCCTTCAGGCCGGTCTTACTGTTGGAGAGCTTTTCAATCAGCTCGTCTATGGTGGGAATGCCCGCATAGGTGTTGAAGGTCGCCACGCTCTGGTCGATGATGGCCTTGGCGGCGTCAGTTTCGGTCTCCAAAGCGTCAATGGCATTGATCAGTCCGTTGCGGCTGTTCACCCAATCCGCCTGATCCAGCGCGTTCTGGGCGTTCTTCAGTGCGCTGGCGGCGGCGTTGGCAATGGACTCCAAGCTGGTGGGGTCGGTGGCATCGCCGATGGCAGCCTTGGCGTCCAGAATAGCCTGATCCATCTTGCCGGTCGCGCCGGGAATGTAGGTGTCCGCAGGATAGAACTTCCAAGTAAAGTAGCTGGCGGGGGACTTCTTCGTCTCTTCCGCCACGTCCGCGCTCTGGGTAGACAGGCCCAGATTGCCGTTGCGGTTGTCGCCCCAAGCCCAAACCGTACCGTTGCGCTTGATGGCATAAGAGGTGTTGTAGCCGGTATACACCCGCTCCACGGAGACGATGGCGTCGCCGTCCTCGTTGGTGCCCTCGCCCACGACCGTGACCTTGAAGGAGCCCCAATAGCCGTTGACCTTGTCCACCACCACGATGGTGGCCGTGCCGTAACGGGCGTAGTGCTCCCCGGCGATCTGGCCGGTGGGGGTGATGACCACGCCCACGTTGCGCGTTTCCTTCTTGCCGTCCACGGTGACCTCTTCGGTCTTGTTGCTCACCTGAACGATGGACTCGTCGGAAGAGAAGTAGGTAAAGCGGTTGGCATAGTCGGCCACGCTGGCCACTTCCTTCTCGGCCACGGCGGTTTCGGCGTTGCGGATGGTGCGCTCCCAGTGGAGGTTATAGCCCTTGTAGGTCTCCTCCACGATGGACTTGGCGTCCACTGTCAGCACCTGACCGGCGGTCATGTGGACATCCACAGGCAGCTCGCCCATGTAGATGCCGTCGTCGCCGCGCGTCTCGCCCACCATCAGGGTGTCGGAGGTCTCAAAGAACTGCTTGCGGCCGCGGTTGTCGTTGGCGGGATTCTTGACGGCGTTGGGGTCGGTGTTGGTGGTGTCCGTCAGCGAGCCGTTGGTGATCTGGAGGAGGTTGCCCGCCTGCGCGCCCACCAGCGCGGGCTCGCCGATGGAGAGCCCGTCGGAGTGCATCGTGCCGCCGGTGGCAAGGTTGCCCGTCTGGCCGTTGGTGTTCGAGCCAACGCCGTACACATAGCCGTCCTCGGTGAGGAAGAAGGCGGTGTTGTTGCCGGCGGTCACGGCGGTCACATGGTCAAGGTAGTTCACATTCTCCACCGTGGCGTACGGGCCTTCGCCGCTGAGCACGCGGTTGATGTCGGGATCGGTGTTGCCGCTGCCGGCGGTGGGAACGACGTTGCGGCCCTCGGAGTGCCAGCGGCTCACGATCTTGCCGCCGCTGGTGTAGTTCCCGGCGGTGTTCGCGCCGTCGGCGCGGCCGCCGTAGAACTTGCCGCCCCAAGCGTACACGCCGGAGGTGTCCGCCGTGTCGTCCACCACCAGAGCGTACCCGGTGTTGTTACCGGCGGCGATGGCGACCACGCTGCCCGCAGTGCCCAGCTCCACCTCTACGGGGGTGGAGTGGTTTTCGTAGTAATAGTGGGGGAAGTATTCGTTGTTATGATCCTTATCGGAGCAGTTCGACCAAGTCTGACCGTAGCTGTAATTCGTGCCGCAGGGATAATCCTGATAGACATAGGCCTGACCCCATGTATAGATCTTGCCCTCGTGGGTCAGAGCCATCAAATGGCTGTGGCCGGCGGCCAGCTCCACCACGCCGCTGAGGCCCTTCACCTTGGTGGGCACATAGCGGTCGAGACGGTCGGACTTGGTGGTCTTGGCGTTGCCGGAGGCCACCGTGCCGCGGCCCAGCTGGGCCATGTCGTTCTTGCCCCAGACATACACCGTTCCGTCGCTGCGCAGAGCCATGGTGTAGAAGTCACCGGCCTCAATGGCGACGATGTGGTCAAGGTACTTGTAGCCCACGTTGGAGGAGATGCCCCGCACCGCCGCCTCGCCGCGCACCACGTGGGTGGGGGTGGTGACGGTATCCCGGGCGGAGAGCTTCTCCGCTTCGCTGATCATCAGGTTATAGAAGGTGTCCTCCCGCAGGCGGGTGAAGCTGTTGTTCCAGTTGTAATGCTGGTAGAGATCATGGGTGGAGACGGCGGAGGCGTAGTTGATACCCCAGCTCCACTTGTCGATGTTGTTGCCGTTGGCGTCCTCATAGCTGGCCGCGTCGATGCCCAGCTGGCCGAAGCCGTCGTTGCCCCAAGCCCACAGCGTGCCGTTGGAGTCCAACGCCACGGCGTGATCCTTACCGGCGGAGATGTCCACGATGATGACGTTCTCGTCCGCATCCCCGGCAGCGGGGGTGGAGGGCACATCACCGGCCATATAATCCTCGTCGAAGCTCTTGGAGAAGTCCACCTTGGTGGCGTAGCCGCCGTTGGCCACGGGCGCTGCGCCCCAAGCCCAGACGTTGCCCCACAGATCCAGAGCCAGCGTGTAGGCGTAGCCCGCAGACACCGCCACAATGTGGTGGAGGGTGTCGCCGGTGTTCTCCAGCGTGTCGCGGTCAAGCACTTCGCCGCAGGCGCAGGTATAGGTGTACGGCGCGCCCAGAATGGGCTTGCCGTCGGCGTCGGTCACGGTGTTGCCCTCGGTGTCCTTCACCGGCGTGCCGGTAAAGGCGCTGTGGGGGATCAGCTCATCGCAGTTCGGGCAATAGTAGTACGCTTCCTGCTCGCCGCGGAGAACAGGAATGGGATAGGAGAAGGAATTGTCTGTGCCGTCGCCCAGCTGGCCCATGCCGCCGTAGCCCCAAGTCCAGACCGTGCCGTCCGCCTTGAGGGAGACGGTGTGGGCATAGCCCGCGTCGATGGCGGGGGTGGCCACGTCGCGGCGCGGACGCTGCTCGTGGTGAATATCGCTGGCCTGACGGCTGACGAAGATCTTCACCAGCATGGAATAGACCGTGCCGCCGGCGGCGGTATAGCGGATCTCCACCATGGTAGAGCCCATGGTGGTCTTGCTGGGTGTAAAGACGAGGGAACCCTTGTCCGCGCTGGCCTTCAGCGTACCAATGCGGTCGTCCATTACCTTGTAAGCCAGATCGTCGGTGGTCATGCCGGTCTTAAAGAGAGCCTCAGGATCGTTGCGATCCAGCAGGTCGAAGCCGGACATATACTGCTTCACGATATCCGCCACATAAATTACGGCGGTCTGCTCATCCCGGAGACGGATGATCTCCGTACCGATGTTGTAAACCACGGCGTCGCTGCCCAGCTGGGGATCGCGCTCCACGCCATGGGTGGTGTTGGCGTCATCGCTGAACATCATCAGGGTCGCTTCCACCTCGCCCACGCGGACGGGGTAGGTGTGGGTGGCGTCCAGATTCACCTTCACGCTGTCGGGATCGTTGAAGGTGGGCAGATACCGCTTCTGGGCGTCGGAAATACGATGGGCGTGGTCGGAATCAGTATACGCGTCGGGATCGAGGGACGCGTCCTCGTAACCGGTATAGATGTAGCTGCCATCGGGCACAGCGCGGTTGGTGAGGTTGTCGCCCAGCTTCCAGTCGTTGTTCTGACCCCAGCCCCAAACCGTGCCGTCGTCCTTGAGGGCGATGACATGGTTGTAGCCGCCTGCGGCGGAACGCAGGTTGGTAATGGCGACATTGTAATTGTCGCCGGTATAGGACACGGACACACCCGCCAGCACCAAGGTGGGCAGGATGTTCTCGCTGTCGGCGGCCTTGGCGGTATCGTCCACGGTGGTGATGCCCAATTGCCCGTACTGGTTGCGGCCCCAAGCGTACAGCTTGCCGCTCTGATCCAGCGCGTAGCTCTGGTGTTCGCCGGCAAAGACCGCCACCAGAATGATGTTGTCGCCGCCCACAGGTGCGTCATAGGTCGAGCCAAACCAATCGTGGCTGTTGGTGGTGGAGGGATCGGCCAGCACCCGAACGGGGGTGGTGGAGCTGTAATCCACATAGTCGTGATTACCGTCGGCGGCGGTGCCGAAGTGATCCATGCTCCACGCGCCCAACTGGCCGTAGGTGTTGTCGCCCACGGTGTAGACCTCGCTGCGAACCTTGGTCTTGTCGGTGGGATGATCCACCCGCACAAGGATCATGGTGTGGTTGAGGCCCGCAGACACCATATAGGCGTTGCGGAGGTAAGGATCGGTGGAAGCGGACATCCCCGCCAGCATCAAAACGGGCATCCCGCGGTCATCCTTGGTGCTGTCGCCCAGCTGGCCGTTGTCGTTGCGGCCCCAAGCCAGAACATAGCCGTCGCTGCGGATGGCGAAGGAGTTATAGTGGCCTGCGGCGATGGCGGTGATGGAGCCAAGGTAGTCGGTATCCGACGCGCTCTGGCCCTTCACGACCTTCTGGGGTACATCGGAGAAGTCCGTGCCCACGCTGGTGCCGCGGCCAAGCTGATAATTGCCGTTGTCGCCCCAAGCCCAGACCTCGCCGCCGGCGTAGACAGTCTCTGCGTTGCCGGCGGTATAGCGCACGGTCTCCGCGCCGCGGGTCAGGGCCAGCGTATGGTTGTAACCGGCGGCCACAGAGGTGAAGAAGGGCTGCTTCTCCAGCACTTCGCCCGCCTCGTCCTTAAAGACGACCTTGGTGGCGTAGTCATTCTTATGGGGAACGGTGGTGTCAATGTCCTCGGTGGGATTGCCCTCGGCGTCCTCGACATAGGTCGGCTCGGTGGCATAGCCCAACTGGCCGTAAGTGTTGTCGCCGGTGGTGTAGACCTCGCCCTTGTCGGTCAGCATGACCAGATGGTTCGCGCCGGCGGCGATGGCCACCACGTTTTGGATGTACTGCCGCCCGGTCTCCGCCAGATTCTCGATCTGCACCTGAGTGGGCGTGGTGCGGGTGACGTGGGTGCCGTCGCCCAACTGGCCATAGTCATTGTTGCCCCAAGCCCAGACCGTGCCGTCGCTCTTCAACACGGCGGAGAAGTTGAGACCGGTGGCGATCATGGGCGCGACCCGGATCTCAGAGACGATCTTCTGGGTCACGGTCAGGCGCAGCGAACCAACGTGACCGGACACGGGGTTGGTCACGCGGATGACGGTCACGCCGGTGTGCCCCTCCACGGGGGTCATGGTGGCGACCTTGCTGGCGGCGCTCACGGTGGCAACGGTGTTGTCGCCGGACGTCCACTGGACGCTGCCGGCGTCGGCGGCGCGCATGGACAGGCTGCGGGAGTTCACCAGCAGATTGAAGCCGGACAGGAACACCTCCACCAGCGCGGTCTGGTCGGCGGCGGAGTAGTCCACCTTGGCGATCTCGTTGGCGGCGATGGTGAGCTGGGCCACCGTGCCGTCGGTGGGCAGAGGCCCGGCGGGATTCCAAGCGGCTGCGCCGCTGGTGGGATCGAAGGTGACGGTACGGGCCAAGGTCTCGCTGCCGTCGTCGGCCACGGTGTAGACACTGGCCTTGTAGATGGCCATGCCCTTGGACTCCAGATCGCCCACCTGAACGGGCGTGCCGGTGATGAAGCCGTTGTTGGCGGAGACGGTATTCTCATAGACGGTGGCCGTGCCCAGCTTATAGCCCTCGTTGGAGCCGGAAGCGAACACGAAGCCGTCGGCGCGGATCATCAGGGAGTGGGTCGCACCCGCCGCCACCGCCAGCGCACCTTGGAAGGTGTTCTCGGCGTTGGCGTTGAAGCTGTCGCCCCGGGCTACAGGGGACGCGGTGCGGATATAATAGGCGTCGTTCTCGGCGTTGACGCTGCCCCAATTATTTTCGTTGTTGCTGCCCGCCCCGGTGTCGGTGTGGGTGGAGTCGTCCAGACCCACGCCGGTCTGGCCCTTGCTGTTGAGACCCCAAGCATACACCGCGCCCTTGTCCTCCAGCACGGCCATACCGTGGCTGTCGCCCATGACCACATAGCTCACGCCGGACAGCTCGCTGCCGTCGGCGGTCTTCATCAGGGTGGGCCGGACGATCGAGCCATAGGCCGTGGAGTTGAGGTTGGCCCGGGCCAAAACGGGGGTGGCTTCGCCGTCGGCGTTCACCAAGGTGTTCCCCTGAACGTCGGCGGTGACAAAGTAGTCGCCCACACCCGCCTGATAGGCGTTGTTCGCGCCCCATGTGTACACCTTGCCGTCCATGGTGACCGCAGCGGAGGTGTTGCCTCCCGCGGCGATGGAGCGGATGCCGCGCAAGGGCGCGGAGGCGGAAGCCCCGGCGGGCAGACCGTGGACAGGCACGGTCTTCATGACCGCCTCGGCGGTCTCCCCTGCCTCCAGCGTGATCTCGCTGTCGTCGGCGACCGCATAATACTTTCCGCCGGCCTGATAGGCGGCCACGTCAGAGCCGTCCGCCTTGTGAACGGTGAAGAGAGGACGGCCGTTTCCGTCGGTGTCCTGAACCTCTTGCGTGCCGGTCTGAACCTCAGTGACGATATCCGTGTAGGCAAACTGCGTGCCGCTCACAGTGACATAGGACAAAGCCTTCTTCAGCCCGCCCCAAGTCTCCGTCACCACAGGCGCGGGGGTGGTATAGCGGGCGTCATCCACCGCCACAGCGACAGGCACAAGGTAGTCGCCGGCCATGGTACGGCGGGCGTTGCTGTAAGAAGTTCCGGCGTTGTCGGCCACAAACTTGCCCGTGGTGGCGTCCACCACGTTGACGGTAGCGTTAGCGGAGGCGTTGGAGCGGCGGGCGCCTGCGCCCAGCTGACCCCAAGTATTGCCGCCCCAAGTGTATACCGTGCCGCCGGCGGCCTCGGTGTAATCGGCCAGAGCCATGAAGTGCTCCTCGCCCACCGCCACCTGATGCACGGCGGCAAGACCCGCCACCTCGGTGACCTCAGCAGCAGAGCCGTCCGTCCAAGTAAGCACCTTTCCACCCACGGTGAGGGCGATGGCGCGATTGTGGTAGACGGAGATCTGGGCGATCTTGTCGGTGATCCCGGCCACAGGCGCGGGCGCGCCGTTTTCGTCGCCGTAGCCGCCGCCGAAGCCCCACAGCGTGCCGTCGGCCGCGATGGCAAAGGTGTAGGTATCGCCCGCGGCCACGCCGGTGAACTTCACAGAGGCATTGCCGTTCTTAATGTCCAGATGGGCGGGATACTCGCGGTAGTTGACGGTCTTATATGCACCCTGCGCGTCGGCAAGGCCCAGCTGACCGCTGGTGTTGTCGCCCCAGACCCACAGCGTGCCGTCCTCGGCCAGCGCCACAGAGTGGTTGACCCCGGCGGCCACGGCGGAGTTGGTGGCCTTGCTGTTTTCCCGGAAGGTGATGCGGGTGACGCCCTCGGCGACCTTGTTGCCCGCGCTGTCAAAGACCTTGATGGTGAGATCCGTCGCGCCGAACTTGGTGGCGTCGGCGGAGGAGACGGTGACCGTCGCGCCCGTGGCGTGGCCGTAGGCGTCCACCGTGTTGTTAAACGTCCCGATGGTGAGGTCGCTGAGGGTATAGGTCACACTGCCGCCGGCGGGAACGTCGGTGTAGTACGCGTCGCGGTAGAGGTTAAAGCCGTCGCTCTGCTGGAGCTTCGTCCCGGCGACGCCCGCGCTGATGGTGAGGGTGTCGGTCACGCCCATAACGATAAAGTCAGGCAGCGCCTTGCCCTTAGTCAGGTCGTAGGTCGCGGTGGTCGTGCCTTGGGTCAGCGTGCCGGTCACGGCCTTCACCGAGAGCTTGTTGCCCTGACCCGCCTGAACGGGCAGGTTCTTGGAGGCCACGGTGGTGTCGCCCAGCTGGCCGCTGGTGCCTCGGCCCACGGCGTAAACCGTGCCGTCGGTCTGATAGAGGTAGGTGGTGTTGTCCCCGGCGGCCACGGCGGCGTTGCCGGTCATGTAGACGGGCACGCGGCTGTCCACAGGCTGCTTGGCCTGCGGGGCTTGGAGCTTCACCGGGCCGACGGTGTCGTCGTGTTCCTTGGTAATGGTGTTCTGGGCGGTGGTGTACGCCTGCGCCAGCTGGCCGTCGGTGTTTACGCCCATGCCCCAGACGATGCCGTCCGGCTTCGGCCCGGTCATCATCAGGATATTGTCGCCGCCTGCCGCCACCTGATAGACATCAGAAATGGCGTTGGTCACATGGGAGCGGTCAGAGTCCTTGGTCATCAGGTCGGTGGTGACCACGGTGGGACGCGTCCACTGATACTCCGCGGAGGTGTAGTTGTGGGGCTTGAGGACACCGCTCACCAGAGCATATCCCTTGACATAGCCGTCCTTGGAGGTCTCCACGGTCTGGAAGACGCTCATCTGCCGCCCAGCGTCCACATCGGTTACCTGACGGATAAAGCGGGACTCGTTCACATGAGCCATATCCCGCCCGGCGGGGTTATTGCCCCGGGCCACGGGCAGGGCGATGGTGGTGGTGTAGTCGTATTCCAAGCCGAGCTGCTGGCCGTCCCCGGCGTTCTTGGTGACGTTACGACCCCAAGAGACCACGGAGCTGTTGTCCAGCAGGGCCAGCATATAGCCGTCGCCGGCAGACAGCTCCACCACGTTGCGGAGGTAGCCGTCATAAGCGAAGTTGGTCTGCGCCTTGCCCGCCGCGCTTGCGCCCGCCAAAACGCGGACGGGGACGTTGCGGTTGGCGGTGGCGTTGTAGCCCAACTGGCCATAGGTGTTGTTGCCCCATGTATACACATAGCCGTTCTCGTCCACCGCGCCGGCGAAATCGCCGCCTGTGCCGCCGACGTAGTCGCCGCCGGCGGTGATGGCCTTGATGCCGGTGAGGTAACGCTCGTCGGTGTCGGCGTTGGGCTGGTCGCCCTTGAGGACGCGGACGGCGAAGGTGTGGTTGGCGGTGTCAAATGCGCCGATGCCCAGCTGGCCCGCATTGTTGCGGCCCCAAGTCCAGACATACCCGTCCTTATCCAGCGCCACGGCGAAGGTGTCGCCTGCCGCGACGGAGACGATGCCGGTCAGCGGCGTGCCGTACACGTCGGTGACCACCTGAACGGGCACGGTGCGGTTGGTGGTAGAGCCGTCGCCCAGCTGGCCGTAGGTGTTCAGACCCCAAGTCCAGACCGTGCCGTCGGTACGCAGGGAGACAGCGAAGGCAGAGCCGCCCACGATCTGCGGCGCGGCCACCCGGTCGCTGGCTTTCACGCCGCCGCCCAGCGTGGGCGTGGCGGGGGTATCGGGCACGACGGTGAGGGCGATGATGCCGTATTCAGACGTGCCGTTGTTGCCTGTCTTCTTGTTCGGGTCGGTCTCGCCCGTCCACTTGACCAGAATGTTGGCCGTGCCGTAGCAGCGGTCATTGGCGCGGGCGTCTTGCGTTTCAGTGGCCGTGCGGATGATGATCTTGTCCCCCTCCACCTTTGCGGTGGCCACGTTGTTGTTGGAGGAGGCCACGGTAAACGTGCCCGTGAGGTCGCCGGTCTCCCGCAGGGTGCGGCCGGTGGTCTCAAAGCTCTCCAGCGGCTTGTTGCCCGTGGTGGCGTCGCCCACGGCCGCCTTCTTCAGGTCGGTGGTGGACAGCTCATTCCACAGCAGGAAGCCGGAATTGTACTTGGTGGTGATCTTGTTGATATCCAGCGTCAACGTCTGGTTCTCGTGGATGGTGACGTGGGCGATCTGGCTGTCGTGGCTGGCGTAGATGTCGTCCGACGTGCCGTCGTCGGTGCTGGGACGCACCTGATCCAGTACCGCGTTCGTCCCGGCCTTGGCGGGATCGTTGCCCGCGCCGGTGTCGGCGGCGTCGGTGAGCCAGAAGGTGCTGCCGTTCTTGTTGGTGATGCCCATGGCGTTGTTGAGGAACAGGGCATGGTAGTCGTCCGCGCCCACGCGGAAGGGATAGGTGCGCCACGCGGGATCGGCGTTGCCGGCGCGATTGGCCTGATTGAGGTCGGAAAGGACGGTGGCGTCGGTGACCGCAATGTCCTCCACCTTGTTGTTGTAATAGCTGCCCAACTGCTGGTTGGCGTTGTTGCCCCATGCGTACACAGAGCCGTCGTCCCGCAGGGCCAGACCGTGCTTGTCGCCCAGCACAAGGGACAGCACTTTGTCCAGCCGCTGGTCGTATGCGTTGGAGTTATAGTAGCGCAGATCGCTGACGCCCCGGTTCTCTTTGGCGTCAGTGTTGTATTTGTCAACGGTGGAGAATTCCGGCTGCTGCTCCACGCCCACGCTTAGGTTGCGTCCGGCGATGTAGCCGTAGCCCTCTTCGGTCATCACCGTCAGGGTCGAACCGCGGGCGTAGAGCTGGGACATATGCTCCCCGGCCCAAAGGTCGTTCTTCACCTTGATGGCCACCAGAGAGTCGTCGTAGTTGCCCTGCGTCTTGCCGGCGTCCGCATAGCCCTGAACCAGCTGGCCGCTCTCGTTTGCGCCCCAAGCGTAGACATTGTCCTGCCATGTGGTTGTGGCGGGAGCAGCCTTAGCGTCAGAGGGGTAGGTCGCGCCGATGCCGATGGCGGCGGCGGCAAACTTGTCGCCCATGCCCATGGCCACTGCGCCGCGCAGGTAGTTATCATAGGTAAACGCCTTCAGCTCGGCGTCCGCGCCGGTGGCTTCCACCGCCATAGGCACGTCCTTGTTGTTCCAGTTGCGCTCCGCCGGCTCGCCCCATGCACCGCCGCTGCGAGCCTTGCTCTTATTATCATCGCCCATACCGATCTGGCCCTTGTCATTGAGACCCCATGTATAGATCTGGCCATTGGACAGCAGGGCGGCGGAGGACTTGCCGCCGGCGGCAATGGCAATGACGCTGTGGAGGCGCGGCTCTTTGTTGGAGCCACCCACCAGACCGTCCACAGGCACAGGATCGGTCTGGTCGACGCTTGTGCCGTCGCCCAGCTTGCCATGCTCGTTCGAGCCCCATGCAAAGACGTGGCCGTCCTCGGTGAGGGCCAGATAATGGTCGATGCCGCCCGCCACGCTGATGACCTTTTCGTTGTTAAAGAACTTCTGGTCGATGGCGGTCATGGTGGTAATAACGCCGGAGGTGGCGGTCGTCGGCGCAGTATACACCTGCCCGTCGGCGGTGACCGCCAGCATGGTGTCGTCCGCGGCGGAAATGTCCACAATATTGTCCACAAGCTCGGTGGTGGTGACGCCGTCGCGGGTCACACGCACGCCGGTGATCCGGGCAGGGCTGCGTCCGCCCGTCGTGCCCCAAGCCCACACCGTGCCGTCCGCCTTCAACGCCATGGAGTAGTTGGCCGCGGCGGCGATCTTGGGCGCGGCGATCATCTGCACCGTCTCGTTCAACTCGCCCACGTTGCGGAGCACCTGACGGATGGTGATGGTGATCATGCCTTGGGCCTTGGTAACGGTATCATAGACGGTGAGCGTGCCCTCGCCGTAGTAGCCCTTCTTGTTGGCCTCGATGACCAGATCGCCGTCCTCCACCTTGACGGTGAAGAGCCGCTCGTCGGACACGCGGTAGATGAAGCGGTCGTCGCCCGCGTGGGCGAGGCCCGTCCAGTGCTTCGCACCGGCGGGTGCGTCCGCCACATCAGCCAGAGTGATCTCATTGTCGCGGGTGGTGGCGTTGTTGATGGTGGTGGCGAGACCGCTGTGGGAGGCGATGGGGTCGCGCTCCGTCCACTGGCTCAGGTTCAGGCCGTAATACTTGGCCTGAATGAGACCGGTGACCTTGGCGGTGTCGCCCTCGTTGAGGGTGAAGAAGGGATGGGCCTCGTCAAAGATGTTTTCGGTGGGTTCGTTGGTGACCGTGCCGTCCTCGGCGGTGGCGTCGGCGTACTGCGCGCCCACCATCACCAGCTTTTCCAGCCCCATGTCGCCGGCGCGTCTGGGAATGGCGGTATTGAAGTCCGTGCCGTAGTTGCCGGCCTTGCCGAAATCATACGCGCCGCTGTTCGCGCCCGGCCGCCAGCCCGTGGGCCAAGCCCAGAGGTTGCCGTCGGCCTCGAAGTTGTCCTGAACGCCCAGCTGGCCCATGGCCTGAGAGCCGGAGGTATAGATCTCGCCGGTCTCGGTGAGGAAGATGCCCGTCGCGCCGAACTGGCCGTTGGACACGTCCATATCCACCACCTTGGGCAGATTGGTCTCGCCGTCGGTGGCGTTCCAGTGGTTGGAAATGCGCTTGGCGGTGTTGTTAAAGGTATCGCTCACCGCCCCTTCGCCAAGGCCGAGCTGACCCTCGCCGTTGACGCCCCAGACATAGGTCACGCCGCGCCCGCGTTCGGTGGCCTTGCCGTTGGCGTCATGGTAAGAGCCGGTGACATGATAGGAGTTGTTGTGGGACTCCACCGAGGTCAGGTAGAAGTCGCCGTCCGCGGTGGTGTAGGTCTCGCCGTTGAAGGCAACGCTGCCCGCGCCGGCGAAGAGATCCGCGCCGGCCTTCATGCCGTTTGCGGCCACGCCGATCACGCCCCGCTGCTCGCGAGTGGTGAGGACGGGCACAGTGCCCATATCCACGCCGGTGATGTTGCGCTGATAGAAGTCCTCGCCGGTGTGATCGGAGTTGACCTCGATGGCCAGCGCGTCAGCGGCGTCAGCCAGCGTCTTGTCGTTATAGATGTGCTGGACGCGGTTGCCAGCAAAGGGATCGCTCCCGGCGGCAATGTAGTGGGTCAGATAGCTGTTCCCGCTCTTGTTGGAGGACGCGCTCTGATAGTACACCGAGCCGTCGGCGGCCAGCGCCACCAAGCCGTCCTTGGAGACGTTGAAGTCAATGATGTGCTCCAGCGTGTTGCCATCCTGGTCGGTCATATAGCGGTTGACAATGCTAAAGCCATCGTTATTGCCCAAGTTGCCGTAGGCGTAGTGCTGGTAGAGTTTGCCATCGGCTGTAAGACCATAGTATACGGCCATGGCGGTCTTGGTCCACTCGCCGTTCAAGAAGTGGTCGGAGCTGAACTGGACAGTCCGGGCATAGTTCAGATCCATGCCAGAGGTGACTCCCACCTTGATAATATTGGTGGGCCAGTTGGAGACTTTGATGGGCTGGGCAGCGTAGTAGTGGTACGTCCGGGTCTCCCACTCGTCATGAGTACAGTGATAGTGGGACACATTCCAGTTGTGATAATAGTATTTGCTGGCGATCCAGCCCCACTGCCAAGCCTGTCCGTCCTCATCCACAGCGATGGAGACGGCGTTGCCGGCCGCAGCATGGATGATTTTCTTGCCGCCGAAGGCGGAGGCAGAGATCTGCTGGGGCGTATCCTGATGCACTGTGTCCAGAATGATCGTCTCTCCCGCCCGGTCCTCCTCTATGCGGAAGATGTCCGTCTGGATAACCTCTTCGGAACGGTCGCCGCCTCTGCCGCAGTTGGTGGTGTGGGCATAGAAGGTGGTCTTGGTCTCGCCCTGAGTTCCTGTGCCCAGCTGGCCGCGGAGGTTGCCGCCCCAAGAGTAGAGCGCGCCCTCAGAGCTGACCGCCAGCATATGGTCGCCGCCGGCGACGATCTGCGGCACGGTCACCAACGCCTGATTGTTGCCCGTGGGCGGCGTGGTCACGGTGGTAGTGGTCTCGTTGCCGTCCTCGTCGGTCTCCACGGTGGTCGTGGTGACGGGCAGGAGGCCGTTGAGCTGATAATTCTGGGCGGTGTTGTCCTCGTCATAGGCGGGAACGACCCGGATGATGACCAAGCTCTGGGCCTTATGCTCCAGATCTTGGAACACCACGGTCACTTCTCCGCCCGCGCCAAGGGCCTTAAGGTCGCCGTTGGCGTCCAGATCGTGGTTGGGAATGATGTCCACCTTGGTGGGATAGCAGGGCTCGCCGGTGGAGGTCACGGTATACGTCCCGTCGCCGTTGTCGGTGACATCGGTCTGATCGGTCAGCACCGCGGGCGTCAGCGTGCCGCGCTCGTCCGCGGCCTTCGCCCCGGTGAGGTCGGCGGTGGCAAAGGTGTGGAAGCGCAGGGTCACCACATCGGTGTTCATGCTCTTGACCCGCAGGGCCGTCCAGTCTGCGCCGATGTCGTCAAACTTGTCGGTGCGGACGTTAAAGCCCCAGTCCTCCCGGATGAACATCTCGGTGAGATCCACCGTGACGAACTGCATGGGCTGGATGTTGATGCGCTGCTGGGCGAAGGGCAGGCTGGCGTCAATGTCGTTGTACCACTTCATGGGATTCTCCACGGAAGTGACGCTTGTGCCGGTGACGTTGCCGTCCTTGTCGGTGATCTGGGTGGTCTTGGTCAGCCGGGAGTGGCTGAACAGGGTGGACTGCTCCATCTCCACCCTGTGGATGGGATAGTCCTCGTAATCGTTGTCCGTGCCGGGGATCTGATAGGTTTTGAGGGTGGCGTTGTCCACCTGAAGGTCGTAGAAGTCCTCCTTGCCCACCTGAACGGGCGTGGGAGAAGCGGGATCGGCGTAGTTGCCCATCTGCTGGTTGGCGTCGTTGCCCCAAGCCCAGACAGAGCCCTCCACCTGAACGCCCACGGAGGTGCGCTCGCTGAGAGAGAGCATATAGGGACGGTTCCAATAACCGTTGTACGCCACCTTGGCCACAGGCTCAGTGAGGCTGAGGACGTTACGGCTGTTACCGCGCAGCGGGCGGGTACCGGTGAGAGTGGCGATCTCGCCGGCCACACCGGAAGCGGCGGCAGCGTTATCCACGGAGGCATAGGTATTGCCCACGTTGGTATAGGTGTTGTTGCCCCAGAGGAAGGGGAAGTTGTTGTCGGGAACAACGGTGGTGTAGTCGTTGTCGCCGTCGTAGATCACGCCGGAGGTGTTGCCGCCCGCGTAGATGCGCAGAACTTGGGTATCCCGGCCGGTGGAGGCGTCCACGCCGGAGTGGACGTGATGGACGGCGGTGACATAGCCGGGGGTCTTGCCCACGCCGGCAGAGGTCGTGCCGTTACGGCCCAGCTGGCCGTACTGGTTGCGACCCCAGCTGATGAGGTCGTGCGCCTGATGGGTGGTGGCCGTGCCGGGGATAACGTTGGTGTTGGCCATCTGGCCCACGCCGGCGCAGGGCACGGTCGCGCCCGCCGCCGCGCCGTCGCTGGCGTCAGGCACGGTGTGGGTATCCTTGACGATCCCCCCGTCGATGTCGGCGGCATTCAAGATCGCGCCGCAGACGGGGCAGTAATACACGGTCACGTCGGGTGTGGTGGCGTCCACCACCGTATCGCTCACCAGCGCCAGAGCATGGGTATGACCCGCCGCCAGCGTGAGCACACGCTCCAGCTGGCCGTGGGTGTTGGTCGTGCCGGTGTGGTTGGTCTTTATCGCGCCGTTGCCGATGGGATAGGGGTTATACTCCTTGACGGTGAAGGCCTCGCCGTCGCGGCCCGCACCCAGATACTCGTTATACTCCTTCATGGCCGCGCTGCCGCCGTTGTCCATGGCGGCGGAGCTGGTCTCGTTATTGCCCTGACCCACCACATAGACCTTGCCCTCTTGATTGAGGAGGTAGAGGGCATGGTAGGCGGCCTTCATCTCCACGATATTGGTGAGGTAGAAGTTGTGCTCGAAGCCCACAGAGCCGGCCACCTCGCCGGTGTGGCTGGGCGACATACCCGCCCGGAGCTTCACGGGGGTATCCAAGCTGCTGCGCATGGTGGTAAAGCCCGTCTTACGCAGCTCGGTAAGGAAGTTCGCGCCCCAGACATACACCTCGCCGGTGATGCCGTCCAGCGCGGCATAGAAGCCGTAGCCCGCAGCCACCTGCGTGATGCCGGAGAGGTAAGAGGTCGCGTTGCCCTCGCTGTCCTTGGTAAGGGCAACACGGGTGGTGGTGTCGCCGGAGACGGAATAGACCGTACCGTCCTGCGTCGCCACCAGACCGACGCTGTACCCGGCGGCCACATGGATACCGTTGGTAATGCTGCCCGCCCGTACAGGCGCGCTGCTGCTGTTGCCCCAAGTCCAAACCGTACCGTTGGACTTCAAGGCGATGGAGTAGTTGTATCCGCTGGCCACCATGGGCACGGCGGTGGCGGCCTGAAGGCCGGCAAAGGCCGCAGGCTCACCCTCCTGGGAGGCCCGGACAGACTGAGACACCTCGGTCACACGCACCATAACTGTGGTGCGGTAGCCCGTGGCGGTGTTGAAGATCATAATGTTGGCCGTGCCCACCCCTGTGGTGGTGATCCGGATGCCGTCGGCCTCCACGGCCACCACAGCCACGCTGGGATCGCTGGTGTCCACCACCATGCTGTCCACGCTGGTCATATCCAGCGGCTCACGGAAGGCGGAGAAGCGGGTAGACCACGGGAAGTAGTAGTCCTGATACAGCTCATCGAAGGGAATCAGCGCGGTGTTGTTCAGGGTGACGGGGATCAGGTCGTCATCGAAGCCCAGACCGCCCATATCGCTGCGCTCCATCATGGCCTCGGTGCGGCTGTCCGGCTGGACGGCGTACTGGAGGGAGATGACGTTGGACTTCTTGGTGTAGACGCCCGCGTCATCCTTCGTGGCCCAGACATAGAGCTTGCTCTCGTCGTTGCCAAAGCGGTTGGGGGTGTTGCTGTCCGCACGGATCAGCGTGTCGCCCGTGTCATAGTCGAACTTGCCCCAGTTATAGTCGCCGGAGATATACAGCTTGCCGTCCTGACGCATAATGACCATAAAGTCCTCGCCCGCGTCAAACTCGGCGGCAAAGCGGAAGGGATCGGCGTCGTCGATGGCAGGAATGCCGCTGACCGCAGTCTGGTCGTTGTCGCCGCGCAGCACCATTACGGGGGTCTTCTGCGCCGCAGTCTGGGTCGTGCCGTCGCCCAACTGCGCGTTGCCCAACTGGCCGAAGTTGTTGCGACCCCAAGCGTACAGCACATTCTCCGTGGCCAAGGCCATGGCGTTGTTCTGCCCGGCGTTGATGAGCCGTGCCTTCAAGGGGGTATCCGCATCCAGCATGACCTGAACGGGCACAGGGGACTGCTGGGTCAGCGCGTTGCCCTTGCGGTTGGTCGTGACGCCCAACTGGCCCTGACGGTTGTCACCGAAGGTGTACACCCCGCCGTCGCGGGTCATAATGACGCTGAAGTTATCGCCGGCGGCGATGCGGGTGGCGTTGCGGAGGAAGTAGGCGTCCTCATCGCTCTCGCCGGAGCGCACCAGCACGGGGATGGACTGGATGTCGTTGCTGGGCACATGAGGCGTAGAGGCGGTGATGTCCTTGCCCTCGCGCCCCCAGTTGTTGCCCACTTCGCCCTGAACGTTGTCGCCCCAAGCGTACACCAAAGAGTCGGTGCGAAGGGCCAGCGCGTGGTCATGGCCGGCGGCCACCCGGGCCACATGCTGCAGCGTGCCGATATCCTGCATACCGGTGACCAGAGCAGGCTTGGTCTCCAAAACGGGGTGGGCGGAGGAGAACTTTTGCGTGCCGTACCAGTGGTGTGCGGCGTGATTGTAGCTGCCGGCGCAATAGGTTCGCGCGCCGTGGGTCACCGCGCCGCCGCTGCTGTTGGTATTCAGGTCACTGTCATAGACATAGGGAATGTAGAGGTTGTGGCCGTAGTATTGGCCGTTGTGGCCGCGCCGCCACTGGTAGCTCCACGCGCCCACATAGCCGCGGCCCAGCTGCCCGCGGTCGTTGAGACCCCAAGAGTAGACCTTTCCGGAGTTGGAGGAGGCCAGCGCGAAGCCGTCACCCATAGCCACGGAGAGAATGACCTCGCCGCCGTTGGCCGGGCCGATGTTTTGGACACGGGTAGCCTTGGAGCTGCCCACGCCCAAACGGTCGGTGCTTCGCTGAACGTAGCTGTAGTACTCGCCGGTGCCGTCCGTTCCGTAGAGCTTGAAGCTGTTCCAGTCGCCGTTGCCCAACTGGCCGTAGTCGTTGTTGCCCCAAGTGTAGACGTTGCCCTTGTTGGTCAGGGCGATGAAGGACTGGACGGAATCCGCGCCGCGGTCGGCGGCGGTGTCCCACTTGTTGCCGGTCAGGGGGCTCGCGCCGTAGGCGTCGATGTCCACGATGTACTCGTCGGCATCCAGATTTTCAAATTCCACCTGAACGGGGTACTCATAGGTCACATAGTAGACGGGATTCAGCACCACGCCAGTGCCCTGAACGCGGCTATTGCTGTTGGCGTAGCTGGAGTTGTTGCCACCCTCAAAGTAGCTGTTCTCCCAAGTGATGCCGACGTTGTTTTGGTAGGCGTTCGCCGTGCCGTCCTCATTGACAAAGTTCTGGCGCAGGCCAATGCGACCCCACATCCAAACCGTACCGTTGGCGTGGAGGGCAATGGCGGCGTTTTCGGCGGCCTTGACGGTGACGGAGGCCACAGGCAGGCCGCTGCCCACGCTCTCGGTGGGCAGAACGATGACCTCATAGTCGCCGCGGTAGTTGTCGTGGACGTTGTTGACGGTGATGATCAAACGGCCGTAAGCCTCGGTGGTGGGCTGGAGGTAATACTGGCCCTTCTGGGCGTCATAGTCGAAGTAGGCGATGGTCTCGTCGCTGGAGCGGTAGGTCACCACCGCGTCGTCGGGCAGATGGCGCTCAAATTCGTTTTCAATGAGGTTGAACTGGCTGTTAAAGACCTCCCAGAGGTCGTCTTCGTTGATGTAAAGCCGCTGATTCTCATAAATGGTGATGGAGCGCGGCATCCGCAGCTTCTCAGTGGTCACCTGAGGCGGCCAGTTATAGCCGTTGCCGGTCCGGATGGGCCAGACGGCGTTGGTCAGGTCGGCCTCGTTGTAGACCTTGGCGTCGCCAATGGCCAGAGAGTAGTATGTGCCGGCGCCAGTCTGCGTCAGCGCCTGACGCTCCACGGCGGTAAAGTCCGCGCCCTCGCGGTGGCTGTTCGTGCCGGAGAACCAGACCGTGCCGTCCTCCTGAACGGTCTGGAAGGTGGTGTTGCCCTTGCTGACCAGCAGGGTCTCGCGGACATACTTGGCCAGCTCTTCGCCGCCCACAAGCTCCACCTTGGACACCGTGCCGCCCTTGAGCATGGGCCGGGGCAGGGTGGTGTCCGCAGGAACGATGATGGTCTCTGTACCGATCTTTTCGCCCAGACCCAACTGGCCTTGGGTATTACGCCCCCAAGAGTAGACCAGAGAATCCACATATTCAAAGGTCTGCTGGGCGGGGTGGTCGGGATAGTGGCCCTGACCGGGATTACGGTCGCTGTCGGCGGCATCCACCGGGTGATCCTTGTCCACCACGGTCAGGGTGTCCGCCACCACAGCCGTGGCGTAGTCCGTGGCCGCGGAGATCTGGCGCACCCGCTCCAAAGGCGTAGCGGTGCGAACGACAGAGGGGGTGGTCGAACCGGGGGTAATGACGGTCACGCCGTCGTCGGCCAGCACCGGCGGGATGGTGGTGGTGACGGTTTTGTCCTCCAGCAGATCCACGCGAGTGGGCTGATAGGTAAAGGCCTGCTGCTCCTCGGTCTTGCCCAGACCCAGCTTGCCGTGCTCGTTCGAGCCCCATGTATACACCCGGGTGGTGGGGGTAAAGAGGCCGTTTTCGTCGGCCTTGGGCACGACCTTGCCGTCCGCGCCGATCTCTTCCCCGTGGAGGCCCGCCACGATGGCCATGGCGTGGTCGCGGCCGGCGGAGATGGCGGTCACGTTCTTGAAGTAGTAGTCGTCGGGGCTTTGATCGTTGGCAAAGCCCACCTCGGAGGGCACAGTGACGTTGCCGCTGGAGACAATGCCCAGCTGGCCCTTTTCGTTGCCGCCCCACGCGAAGACCACGCCGTCCGCCCGGAGGGCCATGGAGTAGTTGCCGCCGGCGGAGATCTGGATAATACGGCTCAAATAGGCGTCGTCGCTGGCGGAAACGCCCTGAACCACCTTGACCGGGGTGTAGCGCACCTGATCGTGGTAGGTACGCACGTCCCGAATGGTAATCTGCTTGTCGCTGTAGATGTTTCCGGTGTCGCCCTGACCGAGCTGGCCGTTGGAGTTGTCGCCAAAGGCCCAGACGTTGCCGTGGTCGTCCAAAAGCAGAGTATGACGATCACCGGCAGCGACATCCACGATCTTTACCTTGTCGGCGTCCGCATAATTGGCGAGCCAAGGCAGAGAGATGGGGCCGTTGTCGGGGTCGTAGTTGTCGGGATAGATGCCGCCGTCGGTCTTGTTGGCGTGGCCCAGATCGTCGCGGTAGTAAGCGTCCCACTGGGTGCGGGCCATCAGATGCTCGTTGAGGTTCTGGAAGCTGGAGAGAACGTCGGTGGCGTAATCCGAGTTGCTCTTGGTCTGGGTGAAGGGTGCGCCGGTGTAGCCCTTCAGCACCTTGCGGTTCACGTCCTTCGTAATGGGCATATTCTCGCCCGCATCGTCGCCCGAGCCCTCGGTAATATCCCGTACGATGGTCTTGTAGTAGGCGTCCTCCGCCTCATAGAAGCCGGTCTGGCCGTAGGTGTTGTCGCCCCAAGTGTAGACGTTGCCGGACTCGTCCAGTGCCACCACATGGTGCGGACCAGCGGCGATGCGGACGATCAGCGCGCCGCCGGGAATGAGCATATGCTGCGGGGTATCATAGGTCACATTGCGGCTCGCCAACACCGGCGCGCCGGTGTTGGGCTTCACAATGGAGGAGGTATAGCCCTTGGTGGTGAATGTACCCCAGATGTAAACCTCGCCGTTGGCCTTCAACGCCACAGTCCCCTGCTCCGTGCCGATGACCATGGGGGTGGTGACCCGGTCGCGGGTCGTGCCATTGGCGTCGGTGTAGTTGCCGCGGATGTTCACACGGAACACAGCGATCACGTTGCCGTTGGCATCCACGGCGGAGACGGAGGTAGAACCGATCTTCTGGAAGCTGGAGTAAGTGGCGGGGGCGTTTTGGATGACCCAAGTGCCGTCGTCCAGCGGACGCACCCGCACCATGCTCTCGTCGGTGGCAAGGAAGGTATAGCCGGGATAGGCCGTGGCCAGATTGATCTCCTCGGTCTCCACGCCGGAGGTAATGAGGTTAAAGCCGCCGTAACGATAGCGGGTAGCGGCGGTGGTATTGATGGTGGCGTATTCGTTGGCGTTCAGGCTCCAGCCCAAGGTCAGCTCGTTAAAGCTGCTGACGCCGCCGTCCTTGATGTTCGCGCCGGTAAAGCTGAACTCCACCATGACCGCCTGATGCTCGCCCGCGAAATAGGGCACATCGCGGACGTCTTCGCTGGCGCTGCCGTTCTCCGCGCCACCGATGGCGGCAAGACCCAACTGGCCCTTCCCGTTGTCGCCCCACGTCATCACGCGGCCGTTTTCCATCATTACCGCGGAGAAGTTGCCGCCGGCAGTAATGATGGAGACCTCGTCCAGCCGCGTGGCGGTCGCCTTGGTCCGCACCCATTCGCCGGCCGCAACGGTGACATAGCCGTTTGCATCCGCCGCGCCGCTGGAGAGCTGCTTCAAATCGTTGCTGCCGAAAGCGATGAGCTTGACCTCGCCCATCTCATCCACCGTGCGGATCAGGGTATGCGCGCCGCCGGCGGCCACGGCGGTCGCGCCGCTGACGCCGGGCACTTTGCGGGCATAAGCGGCCACCGCTGCGTCAACAGCGCCAAGCTGGCCCTTGGAATTGTCGCCCCAAGCAAACACAGCGGGCTCGCGGACATAGCCGCCCATACCTGCGTTGGCCGTTTCATCCCAATCGCTCTCCATGGCAACAGCCACCACATGGTGACGGCCTGCAGAGACCATATATACGCCGGAGAGGACGCGGAACTGCGCGTTATGATCCACGGAATACTCGCCGGAGTTGACCTGTACGGGGGTGGCGGAGTAGTTGGCGATGGCCACATTCCCCTCGGTGTCGGTGACAGGGGTGGTGGCGACCAGCTCGCTGCCCAGTTGGCCGAAGCTGTTGTCGCCCCATGTATACACGCTGCCGTTGCCCAGCAGGGCCACAGAGAAGGCCTCGCCCGCCTCCATGTCCACCACGTGGTCCAGCGTGTCGCGGCCCTTAAAGCCCTTGACCTTTACGGCCGTGCCGATCTGCTGGGTGTTGTCCTGCCCCAGCTCGCCATGGTCGTTGGCGCCGGCGGTGTAAAGCTCGCCGCCGGCCGTCAGCGCCAGCATATGATCCGCGCCCGCCGCCACGTCTACAATATCCGTGATCGGCTCGCCGTTTTCGTCGGTGAGGAGCTTCACCTCGGGGGTGGGCACATCCTCGCCGCCGTCATAGGGGGCGATCCAAGTGTGACCGCTTTGGCAGCGCCAGATCCGGTAGCTCTCTTCCTTCTCGGGCAACTCCCGCCACTGGGCGGGGACGTCATACTGCGCCCAGACGTCGGCCGCATCCTCGTAGATAAGCATGAAATGATCCTGACCCACGCGCTCGCAGGCGTCATTGCCGCAGACCACGGGGGTGATGGTGTCGGCGGGGTTATAGCCCTGAAGCTCGCAGCGCTTGCCGTCCTCATCCTTATAGGAGCAGTTCAACTCGCCGGTAAAGTAGTCTACCGTGCGGGTCGTCCAGTTCATAACGCTGGCAACATTCACCGTATCGCCGCTGTCCTCGGGGATCATCAGATAAGACCAGTTAGAGTTGACCTTTTCGATCTCCTCCTTGGAGGGCAGGTCGATCTGGAGCTGACGCTCCCATGCCGCGAACTGATCACTGACCCAGTAGCGCTTCCCAGTCCACTTCTCTGGTTCGCCGTTGGTGGGCCAGATCCGGTCATAGACCACCGTCTCCTCGACTGGGCTTCCGCCCGGGCCGGGCACCATGTAGGAGACCTCATACCCCTTGGGGTTGCCCTTCTCATCACTGTGGGGACGCAGCTGGCTCAGCTTGGTGCGGTCGGTAATGTCGGTCACGCCGATATACTCGACCCCTGCGTTCTCCACCACGCGGGTCATGAACTCGCTGGTGTGGGGATTGTGGGGGTTGGGGCAGTTTTTGGGGATATCGACCCAGATACCGCAGTCGTCACCCTCTTGGTTCACATACTTGTAGTAGGCCAGATAGTAGACCGTCCAGCCCTTGCTCTCGGCGTACTTCACCGCGTCCTCGCTGTAATCCATGGCGGTAAACTGCTGGCCGGGACGCACGCCGAAGCGGATGTCCGCCTCGGTATTTTCAGGCACGCGGTTGTTGTCGTTTCGGAACTCAATGGCGCGGGTCAGGTTGCCCACGTCGTTCCAGCCATCAGCCTCATGGTCGGCCACCTGCTCATAGGTGAAGGGCTGATAGACGCCGTCGGCTTGGAACATCTTCATAAACTTCGGGCCGTTGAGACGCTCCACCTGAGCCAGCTCTTCCTCGCTGGGCACATGGATCAGGTTGGTGGTAATGGAGCTTAACCCGCCCACCACATAGACCTCCCGGTCGTTGGTGGTGCTCAGGTCGCCGTCCACGTCCTTGAGGACGATGCTGAAGTTGTCGCCCGCGGCCACAGACACCACGTTGGTGAAGGGATTGCCGTCGGCGTCCTTCACCTCCACGGGATAGGCGCGGTCAACGAACGTGCCGTCGCCCAGCTGGCCCTGTGCGTTGTCGCCCCAAGCCCAGACGCTGCCGTCCGCTTTCAATGCAATGATATGGTTCTTGCCCGCCACCAGCATGGGGGAGGTGGCGAAGCCGTCGTCCTTTTCGGGCACGACCTTCACCCGAAGCAGAAGGGTGCGGCCGGTGGTTGTCTCATAGATCTGGATGAAGGTGTCGCCGTACTTGACGTTGGCCGGGTCCCGCGGGCCAAAGGTCACGGTCGTGCCGTCGTTGCTCAGCTCCATGGTGATACTCTCGTCCAGAGAGGTGAACTCCCACTGGGCGTTCTTAATGTCCTCCACAGGCTTGTGGCTCAGGAGGTTGAAGCCGTAGTCCACCAAATAGGCCATCTTGGTCAGGTCGAACTTGGCCTCCTCCGCGCCCACCAGCGTGATCTGGGGGGTGAGGTCGTGGGGCGTGGTGTTGTGATCCGTGCCCCATGCCACCAGACTCTCATAGCTCAGGCGGCCCACCACAACGGGGTACTCGGAATTAACATCAGTATAGTCGCCCAACTGGCCCAGCGCGTTTGAGCCGGCGGCAAACACCGTGCCGGTATCGCGAGCAAAGACGATGAAGTCGCCGCCCACGGCGGTCACCATCACCTTTTGCATCCAGTGGTAATTATCGTCGATGACCTGGAGTTCGTGTGCAATCTCACGGGCCACAGTATTGTCGTAGTCAACAGGAGAACCGCTGGGGATCGGGCCGCGGGTCACGTTGTAGTTGCCCAACTGGCCAACACTGTTGTCGCCAAAGGCCAGAAGCTGAATGGGGTCAAAGCCGCTGCCGTTGCCCTTGACCGTCTGGTTCTCCACTTGTGCCAGCGTCGCAGCATAGCCTGCGCTCAGCTGGCGCGCACCGGCGGTCAGCGCCTCGCCGGCTGCGTTTTTCATCACCATGGGCGTACTGAACGCCTGCGTGGTGTCGCTATTCAAACCGATCCCAAGCTGTTCTTTTTCGTTGTTGCCCCAGCCGTAGAGACCCGGGGTCACAACAAAGTCCTTGCCGCTCTGGTCGGGAGTTGTCATTGTGATGTTCAGGGCGATGGCGACAGTGTGGTTCGCACCCATGGCGATGGCCACGCCCTTGTTGAAGTTATAGTCGTTCTTATCATTGGGGTTCATGCCGGGGTTGCCGGTAAAGCTGTTTTCATTCCATGTGTTGCCCTGTCCGGCCTGAACCTTCACGGCGGAGTAGCGGTTGCGGTCGGAGCTGTCGCCCAGCTGGCCGTAGCTGTTGTCGCCGAAGGTAAAGAATGTACCGTTGGAGAAGAGCACGCCGCCGGTCTTGCCGCCCGCAGCAATGCTGACAGCCTCCTGCATATGGTTGGTCTGGCTGGGCGAACGGCCCTTGCTCACCCACTTGGCATAGCCACTGGTGGTAACGCCGCGGTCGTTGACGCCCATTTGTCCATTGCTGTTGTCGCCCCACGAGTACACGAAGCCGCTCATGGACAGGGCCATGCCGTAGCTCTCGCCGGCGGCGATGGCAATGATACGGTCGCGCTCCACATAGGTGTCGGTGACATAGCCGCCAAGGACGGAATCGTGATAACGGTATTCCTTGGTGACCTTTTCTTCGCCCAGCGTGCTGATGCGGCTCACGCGCATACGCACCCGCACAGGCTGATAGCCCTGATAGGCGCTGTCCGCGCCGCGGCCGAGCTGGTTGAGCTTGGTGATGCCGGTGCTGTCGTAATTGTTGCCCCAAGCCCAGACATAACCGTCAATGTCCAGCGCATAAGTAAAGTCCTTGCCGGCGGCGACCGCAGAGAAGGTCAGCGGCCCGCCGTCCAGCGCCAACTGCGCGTCGGTGTTGTCCGGACGCACAGCGCTGTACTGATAGAAGTTGGTGACCTGAACGGGGTGATCCACATAGGCGACCTTTTCCGGATCAAGGCCCAACTGGCCCTTGGAGTTGTCGCCCCACACCCACACGCGGCCGGAGGAATCCAAGGCCACGGCATGCTTCGCGCCCGCGGCCACCATGGGGGACGCGGACACGGACGCATTATGGTCATCGGCCGGTTCTGCCGGATCATAGGTTTGGCGGTGGCGCGCCCAAACGGGCAGCACCATCATATTGCTGGTCTGGGGATCGCCCTCCACGCCCTTGGAGAACTCGTAGTCGATGTAAACGCTGGTCAGGCCCAGCTTCCCGGTGTTGCGCACCTTCACCTTGGTGCCGCCGGCGTTCTCAGCGGCAAAGATGGAGGGATCGGTGACCCCCACATCCACCAGATTGAGCTTGTCGGCAATGGAGGTGTTCTCGCCGTCGGAGAGGAGGTTAAAGCCGGTGCGGTGGCTGTACAGGATATCAGCCATATCCAGCAGCAGGTAATCCCCCTCATCCATCATCACGATGTTGGGGTTCTCCTCGCCCACCGGGCGCAGTTGGTTATAGGTGTGGAGCAGGGCGTCATTCTCGTCGTAGTGCTCATAGTGGTCCAAAATCAAGCTCTTGGACTCGCCGTCGCCCGCCTGAACGGCCCGGAAGCTGTCGTCCCGCGTCCCGTTGCCCAACTGGCCGCGGTCGTTGCGGCCCCAGTTCCATACATAGCCGTCATAGCGGACAGCCGCCATGTGCTTGCCGCCCACGGCGATGGCAATGGCGCGGGTGAAGAACTTGTAATCCTGATTGGAATTGGCGCTCTCGCCCTGCGCGACCTGAACGGCGTGGCCCACAAAAGCGGTGCGCGCGCCCTCCAGATCGTCCTCGTCCCGTTCGTCCAGACCCAGCTGGCCTTCCATATTAGAGCCCCAAGCGTACACAACGCCGCCCGCTTCGCCGAGCATTGTGCCGTCGCGGACAATGGCTTCGCTGGACTGCCCGCCGGCAGCCACAGTCAGCACGTTTTGAAGATCGGCGCCGGAGGCGGTCTTGACCCGGACAGCCCCAGCCTCACGCCGCTTGACGATGGATTCGCCCACCAGATCATAGGCGTCCACGCCCTCAATGCCGGGCTGGCCTCCCACGCCGGGCACTTCGGTCACCAGATCCTTGATGTCATAGGTCACATGGTCCACCGCGGCGTTGCCGATCTGGCCATAGGTATTTTCGCCGAAGGCCGCGACCGTCCCGTCGGACAACAGAGCCAGAGAGTGGTTGCCGCCGGCGGAAATGCTCATCACATTGACCAGATAGCCGCGCATCTCGCCGGCCGCCTGATTTGCGGGATCACCGTTCACAGCACCCACCTTCACCCGCACCGGCACACGGTAGGTAAAGGTCGCACCCAGAGTGGAATTGTCGCTGCGGACCAAGGTGCTGTCAACGCCCACACCCAACTGGCCGTAGGAGTTGTCACCCCAGCCAAAGAGAGAACCGTCGCTGCGAAGGGCCAGCACATGGCCGTCGCCGGTGGAAATGGACATGATCTCACTCAGGTAGTAGCCCTTGCTGGCGGCTTCGCCCTCCATGACCTGAACAGGCTTCCAAGTGAACTCGTTGAAGGTCGGCTTGCTCTCCATCACCTTGTTGCCGCTCTCGTCGTCAAGGGATGCACCGTATTCGCCGCCGGTGGTCACCAGCGTGCCGTTCTTCTCGCGCTCCAAATACTGCTCCAGAGCGGTCTCATAGTCCTCATAGCTCCACTTCACACCGCTGTAAGTCGGCCGCGCCAGCACCCAGTCCGTACGGAAGGTCGGCTCGCCGTCCTTTTTGTCGCCCAGAGGCACAAAGTGGTCGTACTTTTCCCCGTAAGAGGGGTTGTCAATGGCCATCCGCTCATAGGCGGACTGGAGATAGCTGACCGCCGCCTCATAGAGCTGGAGGGCAAGGACAAACTCGTCCATGGTGGCTACCTCGTTGCCGCGGTAGTCGCCCAAGGGGCGGATCAGCTTACTGTTATCGCTGTCATCCTCGTAGTAGTCCTTCATGTTCGCCGGATCGCGCAGCGCTTTTTCCTGCAGTTCCACGAACTCCGTCATATCATAAAGGTACTTGGCATACAGGTAGTAGCTGTCCAGATAATAGGGGTCAGCCTCCGGACGCTCGTTGTGTCCGGTATACATCACTTCGCGGTTGAAGCGGCTGCCCATCCCGCTCAAGCCCAGCTTGGCGCACAGCTCGTCATAGATGCTGGGGTAGGCAGTGTAATCGCTGGTGCGGTAGGTCAGCTCGGTCAGGTGCTGCCCACGGACGCTGTCGTAGCCGAGCACGTCCCCTACATAGCCCACACCAAGCTGGCCCTTATCGTTGCGACCCCAGCTCCAGACCGTGTTGCGCTCGGTACGCACGACGGTAAAGCCGTCCCCGGCAGCGATCTCAACGATCTTGCCGAGCACGCTGCTGATGTCCGCTTCCACAGCGGAGAAGCTGCTATAGCCGATCACTTCGCCTTCATCGCCGGTGAGAGCAAAATCGGCGGGATCAAGGGCAAACTGCCCGAAGCTATTGTCGCCCCAAACATACACCGTGCCCTCGCGGGTCAATGCGGCGGCGTGCCGCCGCCCGGCGGCCACCGCCACCACATGGCGGATCATGGGCGCAAGACCGCTTTCCGCGTCGGTGACCGTGCGCACCGCCATCGGCGCGTCAGAGTATGTCTCCACTTGGTTGTTGATGCCAAGCTGGCCATAGGTATTGTCGCCCCAAGTCCACACTGTGCCGTCCGCCTTCAGCGCGACGGAGAAGTTCTCGCCCAGAGCGATCATAGGCGTGGACTTATAGGCGTACTCCTGCTCCATGTGCTCGCCCGAAGCGTCCTCCACATTGAGGACGTGCACGACGATCATCGCAGAGCGGTGGGTCAGGGTGTTATAGATCCGCACGGTGGCCACGCCGCTCTGCTTCCCGGCGATAAGGGTATAACCCCTATGATCCACCACGGCGGGGTTGGAGGAGGTGATGACCAGCGGAGCGTTCGCCCACATATCCTCATACTGGGGCACTTCGTTGCCCTCTTCGTCCTCGGTCACACCCACCAGCTCATAGCGTTCGAGGTTGATCTCGGTGATGTCGTTGCCCAGCTCGTCCTTCCCTACCACGATCCGCTCGGCAGGGATTTCGATATAGGGCTGAACCGTGCCGTCCTCCGCAGTGGTGACGTTGCGGTAATATTTCTCTCTCCCCTGCGTGTAGACCAGACGGTAATCGGGAATATAACGCTCGCTCGTCCCCACGATATCCACGGTATCGTCGGTAACCAGCTCCAGATAGTTGCCCAATGTCAAGTCAGACAGCTTTACATCCCTGCCCGACCAGTTGGGAAGATCGCGCCCGGGTACAATGACCTCGGCGTCCAACACGCCGCCGGAGGGAAGAACCACGCTGTCGCCGCCCGTCTCCTCCATCAGCTCCGCGCCCGCCTCAAAGGTGGGACGCTGCATGGTGAACACCACGTTGTAGCCGGTCAGAAGGGCATCGTCCACCGCCGTCAGCTCATCCAGCGAACTGAGGGTGGCGTCCGAATAGCTGCCGCCGCCGGTGATCACGCTCTCCCCCTTGCCCACCACGCGGATGGTGAGGCTGGTGGCAGTGGCCAGATCCCAAGGTTTGTTGTCTGCATCGTCAATATTTTCGCTGATGGTGGCGTCCGTGCTAAAGGTCACGGGTTTCCCAAGCACAATGCCGCTCTTGTCGATCAGCATATTGTTGTCAGCATCCTCAAAGTTCTGCTGAATTCTCACAGAGAACTCGTCGGCGTGGCTGCCGATGATCTGCACGGAAATGGTGTTGTTCACGGGCAGCACCAGTTTGCCTTCCGCCTTGCCGGCAGCGCCCTTCTTCGCCGCCGCGTCAATGGTTTGGAGCACTGTGACGTTAAAGGCGGGCGACTGCTCGTCGGGCATGGCCACGATCAGGCCGTTGCTGGTCTTGCCGTTATAAATGTCCGCGTCGGTATCATTGATCGAGCCGTTGAAGCCGCTGATGATCTGAACGTGGCCTTGGGTAAGGGTGTTGTTCATGGTCGTGCCGTCGTCGTTGGCCACCATCAGGGTGTACTGGATCTCCCGCGTCGGCACGGACAGCGGCGTCACAGCGGGATCCACCGCCCCTTGAAGGATGTCCTTCACATAGCCGCGGTAGGTCAGGTTAAACTGCGTGCCCATCACGGGGAGCTTCACCCCGTTGGGATAGCGCAGATAGACCATATAGTCGTCTCTGGGGATGCCGCCCCGCGCCGTTCCGCCCAGCTCGCTGGTGTCGAACAGACCGTCGCCGCGGTGGGTGAGCTTATAGCTGGCCCAGACACGCTGCGGTGCGCCCACCGCAGTTGTGCGGCCGCGCTGGCTTTCCAGATACAACTCATACCCCTGCGCGGTGGCGTCCGCCCAGTTCACATTGTTCTTGGTGAGGCGAACCGCCATGGGGATCATGTAGTTTTCGTCCCCGGCGACATTGCCGTCCATGGTCACCACCAAGTCGGTCTCACCCACCGCCTTCATGATCTGCAGGGGGGTCGTCCCGTCGGTGGTGGCGTACTGGTACTCGATCTTCTCCAGACCGATATTCGCCGTGCCGCCGCTGGAATTGCGCCAAGTGCTGCGGACGCGAGACCCCACCACGCCGCTGGTGAGGGCGGTGGTGGCGGTAGTGAAGATCAAGGGTGCATCCGCCATGACCTTATCGCCGTTAATGAGCTTCCAAGTGACGTTGCCGGCGCTGCCGCCAGTATAAATGCTGTAGCGATCCTCGCCGTCCACCTGCGTGCGCTGTGCATAGTAGACGGAAAGCTCCGCCATGGCAACGCCGTTTACCGGCACGATGGCTACGTTCAAAGTGAAGTAGTCCAAGGTGTCGGTTTTGTTGCCATTCTTAATGGTGATGGTTTTCGGCCCTTCAAAGGCCAGCTCCGGGTGGGTCAGCAGGCCGCTGTCGGCATCAAACGCGCCGTCCACATACTCCCACACCTTATATGTGCCCTCGGGCACGTCCTTGGCGGTGTAGGTGTTCTTGCCCGCCTGCTTTTCCAGTACCACAGTCTTATAGCTGCTCTTGAGGAACAGCTTGCGGTCGCTGTCTGTCCAGCTGGCGTGATCCAGATCCACCCGCAGGGTCACGTCGAAGAGGCGCGGATGCTCCACGGTACACTGCACATCCACCTGATCGCCCAGAGACTCCACCGTGAAGTAGCCGTCCACCGTGGCGGCCTCGGCCTGTGTCAGTTCCTCCTTAAAGGAAGTACCGTCGGTATAGCCGCCGGTGTGCTCCACGCCGTTGTCATCCGTCCACTTGCCGTCGTAGACGACCCAGCGGTTCTTGCGCTCAGTGGTATAGACCGTGGCGGCGGGATTCACCGCCCACTCGTAGTTATAGTCGGAGACATAGCCGCCGCGGCCGGTCACATGGAGCACCAGCTTGCCGCCGCCCCAGACGCTGTCACCGGAATGGATGACAATGGTCTCTCCGCCCACGGTGTATTCGCCCGTCAGAGTAGAGGTGGCGCTGCTGTCGCCGCCCGTTTCCGCCAGACCGAAGGTAATGGTGAAGAAATCGATCACAGCAGGGGCCTTTGTAAAGTCAATCCCCTTGCCAACCTTCACTTCCGCGCCCGTATCCTTCCAGACCGCGCCGTCCTTGTGCTCTTTCGACCAGATGTTGTAGCTGCCGCCGATCACATCCGCCGCATCGTAGTGCGTATAATAAGGAATCGCCACGCCGTCGGAATTTACATAGCCCGCGCCCTCCACCGTCCGGGTCAGCGGATACTCCCGCTTCATGGGGGTGTTCTGCACCAGCTTATAGTCGCAGTCATTATACGCCGCGTCGGGTACGCGATTCCAAAGGACGCCGTTCTGATGGGTCTCCATCCGCACAGAGAATGTGCGGTTGCCGCCGTAGTTCACTACGCCGGAAACAACAGGGATATAAGCGTCGTCAAAGCCGGACTGGCCCGCGCTGCTGCGGTCTACCAGAGACATTTCGCCCAACTGGCCGGACTCGTTCTTGCCCCACGCGAACACCTCGCCCCGATCCGTCAGGGCGACGGTGTGCTTGCCGCCGGCTGCCAGCGAGGTCACTACGCCGTCCACGTTTCCGGGCTTGGTCACCACTTGATAGTTCTCGGCGACGGTCTGGGATTGATAATAGCCGTTGGAGTCTGTCGCGGGGATCGCGATCTGACCGTCGGTGTTTGTGCCGAAGGTATAAATGGTACTCTCGATGATCGGGCCGAGAATGGTGGGATCGGGCAGTACCGCGCGTTTCCCCCGGAGGATGGCGGTATGGTACTGGCCTGCGGCCACACCCACCGCGTCAGTAATGTCGACGCCGTTGTCATCCACCAAGGCGGTGGCATACTGGACAAAGCCGAGGCCGTTCTGATCCGCAGAGGCGGCACGGCCGAGCTGGCCGTAGCGGTAGTCGCCGGCCGCCATAATGCGTCCGCCCGTGCCGCGGGTGGGGTCGCCCTCGGTAAGCACGGCGGTGTGATAAAAGCCCGCGCCGATCTGGATCACGCTGTCCACAAGGATGCCCGCGCCCTCGCCGGTGTTGCTGTACTGGCGCATATAGTCCACCGCCACCCCGTACCGGGTGCCGTCTTCATCAATTTCGTGAGGGCCAATACCCAACTGGCCATATGTATTGTCGCCCCATGCAGCCACATAGGTGCTGTCGCTGCCGCTGGTGCCGCCCACGTTGGCGTAGGGGAACGGGCCGATGGCCAGAGAGTGCCAGCCGCCGCCCGCCACTTCGGTGGCTGCGGTCAGATACTTCATTTCCGGGGTCTGGCCGTTAACGTCGCGCACCACCCGGTCGGGGTATGTGCGAATATCGCCGATGGCGCTGACCTTATACCCCGTGCCGAGCTGTGCCTTGGAGTTATCGCCCCAAGTATAAACCCAGCCGGTGTCGCCTACGGCGGCCATGGAGTGATACCCGCCGGCGGCAATGCTGGTCGCGCCCATCAGGTAGTTGCTGCCGCTCTCGTCGCCGCTTGCACCCGCAGTCACCTGAATGGGATAGCAGCTCCAAGTGTCCTTCAGCTTCTCCACCGCCGCCTGATCCACTTCCACCTGAATGGTGTCGCCATGGACCTCATAGGTAATATACACATCCTCGTTCTGGCCCAACTGGCCTCTGGAGTTGTCGCCCCAAGCGTACACCGAGCCGTCCGCCGTCCGGGCCAACGCATGGTTGAAGCCGGCGGAGATCTCCTTTATTAAGGTAAGGCGACTCATCACAGGCTTGCTTTCCCGCGTGCCCAGTCCGGTCACGCGCATGGGATAGGGCGCATAGGGCAGCTCCTCGTAGCTCTTGCCCGTACCCAACTGGCCGTAGCTGTTGTCGCCCCATGCCCAGACCGTACCGTCGGACTTCAGCGCGACGGTAAAGTTCTCGCCGGTGCGGACCATAGGCGTTGCAAAGTTGTTGGCGTCCTCGATGATGACCTTCAGCTTGCCTGCATAGACGCCGTTAATGTCCACATCCGCCGCGTCCTCCACAATGCCCACGATGGTGAACACATCCTTCAGATCGGTGGGCTCCAGCACGGCGTTGTTCCGGCTCAGCTTCTCCCAAGGCTCTTGGTGATCCTTGGTGTCGGTGATGTCCAGATTGGGGATCTCCTCGGTGTGGGTATAGCCATAGATCATCTCGCTGTCCTTGGCGCTGGGCACAGCCCGGTCGCGCTCGGAGATGTTAAAGCCCACACTATAATAACGCTTCATTCCACTCTTGAACACCACCGCATACTGCTGGTCGGTGAGGGTGATGGAATATTGGAGGCTGACAGCCTTCAAGGCGTCGAACTGCTCGTCGTTCAGCTCCATCAGGTTCTCGTCGTCCTCGGTGGGATCAATCTGGGTGAGCTTGGACACGGGGATGGACGCCACGTTGGGCGCGATGTCCGCATCGCCGTCCTCACCCTGAACAGGCACGGTTTCCGGCTGGACCGCGTAACGGGCGGTAAGCTGGGTGGTGGTCTCGCCGGTGTCCTCATCGGTCATGGTTGTAAAGACCCACACCTTGTCATAGATCAGGTTCTGGCTCACGCCGTAGCCGACCCGAATGGGAACTGCCACAGAGTCGTTGTCCGCCATGGGGTCACCCTTGCTGTTGACCATGGTCCGCAAGGTGGGGGCTGCGCCAAGCTGATAGACAAAGTTGTAGCCCGTGCCAAAGACCTCGCCCGCTTCATCCCACAAAATGGAGAAGTTATCGCCGGCGGACACGCCCACCGAGCCGGTCACATACTTCAGCTCCCCGCTGTTAATGTTGCCGTTCTCGTCGCGGGTGAAGTTCTCGGACAGCATCTTGGTGGGGGTACGCTTCTGGCTGCTGGTGTTGACGCCCGAACCGTCCGAGCTGACCTGACCGGAGTCACTGCTCTGGCCCAACTGTCCACGGGTGTCGTAACCCCAGCCGTAAGTATAGTAGATGTCGTCCCGGCTGTCGTTGCTGCTCTTGGGCCGCTCGCGAACCACGGACAAGGTGTGGTCAATACCCGCGGACACGCTTACCGTGCGGATGTCGAACTCGTTGGCGTCGCGGTAGACCACTTCCGTGGGCAGGATGGCGTAGGTGTTTTCCTCGTCCTTAGGGTCGGGCTGAGGAGAGTTGTCGCCCACCTGACCGCGGTCATTCTGCCCCCAGCCAAACACCGTGGTGGTGTCGGTGCGAACGCCGTCCACCATATTAAGGTTGGCGGTGATGGCCATCATGTGGCCGTAGCCGTGCTCATCGTTGCTGGCCGCGCCGCCCGCGCTCACCGCGACTGCGCCGCCAAAACCAGAAGTCTTGGTGGTCCATTCGCTGCCGTTGCGGGTCATGTAGGCCTGCACCTCGCCGGCAGTGGACTGCTGGAACCACTCGTTGTCACTGCCGTCGCTGGGTTTATGGTTGAGACCCAACTGGCCGCGGCGGTTGTCGCCCCAAGTGTAGACCTTCCCCGCCGCGCTCAACGCCACCGAGATAGAGCCGCCCGCCGCGATGGACACGATCCCGGTCAAAGGCTTGTCGTTTCCGTCTTTGACCACCACCGGGTAACCACTATAGTAGAACTTTCCGGCCTCGCTGTACGTCAAGTCCTCAACCTTTACACCCAACTGCCCGTAGCTGCCGCCGCCCCAAGCGTACACCGTGCCGTCCGCCGCCAGCGCCAGCGCATGGTTGCCGCCAGCCTCGATAGCCACGATGTTGCAGAGGTAACCGTTCGCGTCCGTGTTAGGATCTGCCGGCTGGCCTTCCGCCACCGCCGGGCCGCGCACCAGCATCGGGTCCTGCACAGTCTCGCGGGCATTGATATCGCCCGTGCCGGTCTGGCCACGGGTGTTGGAGCCCCAAGCATACACATTGCCGTCGGCTGTCAGGGCCAGAGAGAAGTTCAATCCGGTGGACACCATCACCACGCCGGTCAACGGGGTGTAGATGCCGTTGGCGCTGCGCAGATAAATGGGCGCAGGGGAACGGAGAACGCCGCCGTTGGCGCTGCCCAGCGCGTTGGTGTTGCTGGCGCTGCCCCAACCCCACACGCTTCCGTCCGCCTTGAGGGCCAGAGAGTGAAGGTTGCCCGCAGAGACCATGGGCACAGCCATCTTGGCGGAGTAGCCGTCTCCGGCATTGCCGGTGATGGCCTCGCCGCTGCTCAGGGTAAAGCGTCCGTGAACCTCCAGCTGGAGCACCGCGTAGACCTTGCCGCTGAAATCGTCGTAGCCCATGGCGTACACCGCAGTGCGGCCCTCGCGTTTGGCGGAAACAATTCCGCTTTCGCCGATCTCCGCCACCCGGGGATCAAGCACCGAGTACAAAACGGTGCCGGTATCGCCGTTCCAGCCGGCATCTTCCAGCGCGGCATGCAGGTAGCTGCTCACATCATAGGAGGTCGCTTGGCCCTGCGAGCCCAAGAAGGCGCGAATGTGATAGACCTTGTCGGCCGGGCCTTGGTTGCGAAGGTTGAAGTATGCCGCCAGCTCGCTGTCGGTGGGGTCGGTATCCTTCACCGAAGCGTAGGTGCTCTGGCTGTTGTCATCGTTCTTGGTGTTGGGGTCGTTGGCAGGTGTCTCCCCGTCAGGCTTCTCCTCGTCCTGCTTGTCGGCGGGGTCTTCCTTCTGCTCGCCGTTGTTGTCCTCGTCCTGCTTGGGATCGTCCACGTCGTCCTTGCCGCCGTCGGGCAGTTCGGGCACGGTGGCCGTGCCGAAGAAGTAGGCGTTGCCATAGGTGTAGAGGTTGGCCTTGGGCACAGACACGGCGAAGTGCACCGTATACACCACGCTGCCGCTGGCATCAATGGCCGGCTCAACCACCGCAGTCTGCACCACGTTGTCCTTGCCGTACAGCTTCTCCTCGTCCTTGGTGAGCTTCCACTCGAAGTTGGTGAAGCTGCTGGTCACCCCGCCGGGCTGGGTGATGATCTCCTGATTGCCGCCGGCAGAAGAACCGCCGCCCAACTGGCCGAGGATCTCCTCCAGCGTCATGCCGCTTCCGTTGTTGCCGCTCTGGGCCGCGTCGTTTTCCTGCCCGCCGGAAACAGCCGAATTGCCAGCCTGATCATTCTCAGCCTGGCTGTCATTGTTCGTATTGTCCGCCGTCTCACCGTTCCCGGCAGTCTTGTCGTCCTCCCCAGAGGTCGCGGCGGTCTCCGGCGCGGCGGAGGTGTCCTCTTTCGTCTCGTCCCCGCCGGGCAGATCCGCCAGCTCTGCGCCGTCCTCCGGCGCGTCCAGAGGAACAGCGTCCTCCTCCAGCGGCGGCTCGACCTGTTCATCCAGCACCGGGTCGGGCTCGGGGGTCACGTCGTTGAGATCCAGCTGCATACCGCCGGTCAGCGCGACATCCACGCCGTCATCGGAAGCAGGCTCGCCGGCCTCTTCGCCGCCGGCCGGTTCTAACGCGGCGTCGCTCTTGTCATCGGAGGCGGTCTCACTGCCGGCGTCCGTTTTGTCGGCCGTGTCCGTCTCTACCTTATTATTAATAGTATCATCAGTGGGGGTGGTAATGAGGGAGAAGCCGGTGTCCTGAACCTGACTGCCGTTGCCGCTCTGCTGGCCGTTGAGCAGCGTGTCCAGATCCACGTCGGTGCTGTTGGACGCACCGCTGCCGCCGGGGGTCGCTCCCTCAGCCTTCAGCCGCTCGTCAAAGTAGCTCAGGTCATAGCCCTGCGCGTTTTCCTGTGTCAGTCCACCGGTCTTATACATTTCATAAAGGAACTCCCGAATAGCCTCCGGCTCTTCCATGGGGTTCTTCTGCGTGGTAGAGCCGGTATTGGAGTTGGTCGCATTCAGAAGATCCTGAATGTTGCTGTCGGTGGGGTCAATGGAGGTGACGCCACTGCCACCGTTCTGATTGTCGACAGGGCGGACGGCAGCCACAGTCTCGGCGGGGCCGACCCATGTGATGTCCACGTCGCAGTTGATGCTGGGGGCCATAGTCTCGCTGGCGTCGCGGACGCTGTAGTCCACCACGTCGATCTGAATGTAGTCCTTATAATCGTATCCGTCAAAGATGGTGCTCCAGACAAACTGCTCAGTGACCTTCAGCTTGCCGATGGCCTGACCGCGGTAGCTGCGGCGGGTGTCCTCGTCCATCTGGGCGATGCCCTCCCGCAGGTCGTCGGTCAGATACTCGCACTTGTCCAGATCCACGTCCACCGGGAAGAAGGACGCGAACTCCTCCAGCGAGGTCAACGTGCCCAGATAGCGCACGTCGGTCACCGTAGCCCGCACCCGCACCGTGGTCTGCTCCGAAGTGAAGCCCACCGAATACCGGTCAAGGATCAGCGGCGTCTGGTATTTCGCCTCGTCCCCTGTGTTTTCCGTGTTCTCGTCAGGGTTCGTGTTGGGGTCGGTCGCAGGGGTCTTGTTCGGGTCTTCCTCGGTCACATGGTTTTGCTCCCCGGACGTGCTAACGCCCGCAGCCATCGCCGTGGCCGCGGTAGAAAGGAGCATTGAGGCAGTCAGGACGCCCGCGATGATCCGCGTGCCCAACAGCTTCAGTTTGCTTATGTTCGCGTCCATGACCCTCACCCCTTTCTTTGCGATATATATAAAGGTATAAGTCCTGTGGTCAGACGCAGTTTTGGTCGTGGTTTTCCCGTCTGTACCCCTCAAATGGGCGCAATGACACCACGATGGCATTTTTACGGGAATATTATGGCACAACCTGCCGAAGAATGCAAGCCTTTTTTTGGGTTTTCCTCAAATTGTCCATGTGGAACTGTGGAAGCTCCAAATCAATTGCCCCGATTTCCCGTGTTGCTCCCTATATGACGAGATATATTTTAGAAAAGTTCCCGCATTTTTCAAAAAAAAGGCGTCCTTTCCCGCAGGAAAGGGCGCTCCTAAAAAAGCACATCTTCACATTTGTGGAACTTGCTTGTGGAAGCGGCGTGGAAAACTGCTCAACCCAGCGCGCGGTTCGCCGCTTCGTAGTCCGCCGCCACTAAAAACAGCAGGGTCTTGCCCCGCCGCTCCACCACGGCCTTCTCTAACTTGGGCATTTCCTTGGGGCGGTAGTCCACGTTGGATTCGATCTGATACTCCAAATGGGCCTGAAGCAGCAGCTCTGCGTCCTCGGCCGCCTGTTCGTCGGTCATTTCAAACACCGCCACCTCTTCCGCAGTCAGCCCGGTAGAGCCAAAGCCCGCCGCGGCGGTCACCTTACTCTCGTCCAGCTCGTAGAGGCGCAGAAGGATGTCCTCCTCCAGCTCCTCTAACTCCTCGGAAAACGCCCCCGCATCCATCAGGGCCTTTGGGGTGCTTTCCGCGTCGAATTCCTTCGTTTCTTTCCCTCCGCAGGCCGCCAGACTCACCGCCAGCAGCAGCGCCAAAACCGCAGCTGCGCCGCGCTTTATCAGGGTTTTCATGCGTCCCACTCTCCTTTGTAGATGGTGTGCCGCTTCAGGTAGTCGAACCACTGCTTGTAAGGCTCACGCTGGAAGTGGACACCGTCGGCCACGCTCTCATAGGGCGGCTCCCCGGTCTCGTCGGTCAGTTCCTCCGCCGGATCGACCAAAAATACGTGCTTTTCTTGGGCAACCTCCCGCAAAATGTCATTGTAGATCTGCAAATGGCCGTTTTCAATGTAGCTTGCGATGCCCTTCTCCCGGCACTTCTTCTCGTTCACGGGGATGAGAAGCTGAATATAGATGGTGGCGTCGGGCTGCTGGGCGCGGATATCGTCCATGAGCTTGGCGAAGCGGTCGCGGTAGCCCATGTCGTTGTTCATGCCCAGCTCATTGACCCCAAGGCTCACATACACCTTCTTGTATTCGCCTTTTTTCAGCGCTTCCAGCACCTTCATCTTCTGTCCCTTGTAGGTGATGTCCTTTTTCTCTACCTGAAAGATGCTCAGGCCCGTGTGGACGATGAACTCGCCGTTTTTGATGCCGCTGTAAAGGCGGAAGCCGTCGATGCGGGAGTCGCCGATGAAGGCCGCGTCGTCAAAGTAGCTGTCCTCTACCGCCTCCGTCTCGGGCACAGGGCTTGCGAAGTCATAGTCCTCCCCCGCCGCCATGCCCGCGCCGTAGGTCTCCGGCGCAGGGGTCGGAGTGGGCGTGGGGGTAGGGGTCGGCGTCGGGGCGGGGGTGGGGGTGAACGTCTCCTCCGCAACCTTTGAGGGGGAGGGCGACGGGCTTACCGCCGCCTCCTTCGGGGTGCATCCGGGCAGCAGCAGAAGCGTGCAAAGCCCCGTAAGCAACACTCTTTTCATCTCTATCTCTCCTCTAATATGATCTCCGCCACTTGAGCCAAGCTGTTCGCCCGGTAGGTGGGTCGCCCGTCGTTCTCTTCGGAACGCGAATACCAGATGGAATCTATCCCGGCGTTGATCGCTCCCTGTATATCGGAGTTCAGGTCGTCCCCCACCATCACGGTGGCGGCGGGGTCGGCGTGCAGCGCGGCCAAGACCTGCTCAAAATAGCCTTTTTCCGGCTTCCCGATCCCCATTTCCTCGGAAATGAAGATGGCGTCCAGATAGGGGGTGATGGGATTGTCCTTCAGCCGCCGCCGCTGGATATCCGACAGGCCGTTGGTGGCCAGCGCCAAGGTGCAGTGGGGCTTCAGGGCTTCCAAAAGTTCCTGCGCGTTGGGAAGCACGTCGCCGCAGTCGCCCAGATAGCGCAGATAGGTTTTGTTCCACTCCGCCGCGTCCGCCTCCACGCCCAGCGCCTTGGCAAAGTCCTCAAACCGCCGGAGCATCAGCTCTTCCCGGCTGATCTCCCCCCGGTGGTAGGCCGCCCAAAGGGGCACGTTGATGGACAGGTAGGTCTCTAAAACCTCGCCGTTATAGGGGATGCCCCGCTCCTCCATACTGCGCCGCAGGGCCTGCCGCTCGGTGGCTTCGAAGTCCAGAAGCGTTCCGTCGGCGTCCAGAAGCACTGTCTTATACCGCGCCATACCGCTGTCCGCGTCTCCTTTCCGCCACCGTTCGCCGCATCCGCACCGCCGAGGATACCAACAGCACCCCCAGTGCCAGCGCGCCGGCAAACTCCACCGTGTGCATCAAAGTGTTGCCGAAATTCCTTGTTTGACCGGAAATGGCGAACTTCATGGCGTAATAAATGCCGCCGCCGGGGACAAGGGGGAAAAAGGCCACCAGCAGATAACCGGTCACCGGGCATTTGCGAAGCCGGGCCATGGTCTCGCTCCAAGCGGAGATGGACACCCCCGCCAGCAGGGCGGAGGGCATATCTCCCAGCCCCAGCGGCCTGCTGCACAGCAGATACACCAGCCAGCCCAGCGCGCCCCCTGCCCCGCAGATGAACATTCCAAGGCCGTGGATGTTGAAGATCACCGCAAAAGCCAAGCACGCGCCGAAGGCCCACAGGCAGGGCAGCACAAAGACCTGTATCACTTCCGTCAGTTCCATGCCCGCCCCTCCTTAAAACATCTGGGCGATGCCCAGCGCCAGTCCTGTCCCCAGCGCGATGGCCACGCCGATGAGCACCGCCTCCGCCAGCTTGGAAAGCCCGGAGACCATGTCCCCCACCATAACGTCCCGCACCGCGTTGGTCAGCGCCACGCCGGGCACAAGGGTCATCAGCGCGCCGATGGTGACGAGGTCTGTGCTCTGTCCCAGCCCCGCCGCCACAAGGCCAAGGGCCAGCAGGGCGGACACCCCGCCCCCCGCGATGGTGCGGATGAAGAGGTTGGCTCTCAGCCCATCCATCCACCAGACGGTCAGGCCGATGGCCGCGCCACAAGCTCCTGCGCACAGCGCGTCCCGCCAGCTTCCGCCGAAAAAGAGGGTAAACATCCCCGCGCCAAAGAAATGGGCCAGCAGGATCACAAATTGGGAATACTGCTTCTCCCCCTCCAGTTCCTCCCGCAGGGCGCTCCGGGCCTGATCCACGGGCAGGGGCACGGCGCAGAGCTTGCGGCACAGGCCGTTCATGGCCTCTAACTTCCAGATGTCCGTCCCGTGGTTGGGGATGCGGCGCATACTGGTGACCTCCCGGCCGCCGGTATGCACGGAGGCAATGAGGCAGTTGGGGATGGCGAACACCTCCCCCGTCTCCACGCCGTAGGCTTTCAGCAGGCGGCTCACCGACTCCTCCACGCGGTAGATCTCGCCCCCCGCCAATTGAATGTGGTAGCCCACCTCCACCGCCAGATCCAGTATCTCCTCAACGTCCACCATTTTACCCTCCCAACGCGCCGGGTGCAAGTTACAATTCGCCAACAAAAGTTTACAAATAGTACGCCGCGCCGCCCTCAAACAACGGCTGGAGCTTGTCCCCCACAATGTTGACCCCCACATAGCGGCCCTTGCGCTCGGTGTGGCCCATCTTGCCAAACACCCGCCCATCGGGGGAGAACAGGCCCTCCACTGCGCCCACCGAGCCGTTGGGATTGGCGGAAATGTCCATGCTCACCTTCCCGTGGGCGTCCACATACTGGGTGGCGATCTGCCCCCCAGCCGCAAAGGCGTTCAACACCTCCGGGGTACACACGAACCGTCCCTCTCCGTGGGAGATGGGGATGGCGTGGATGTCCCCCACCTTGCAGAGGCTCAGCCACGGCGAACGGGTGGAGGAAACGCGGGTGTAAACGTATTTGCTCTGGTGACGCCCGATGGCGTTGAAGGTCAGGGTGGGGCAGCTTGCGTCCGTGGGCCTGATCTCGCCATATTGAATGAGGCCCAGCTTGATAAGAGCTTGGAAGCCGTTGCAGATGCCCAGCATCAGGCCGTCCCGGTGTTTCAGCAGGTCATGCACCGCGTCGGTGACGGCGGCGTTTCGGAACAGGGAGCAGATAAACTTGGCCGAGCCGTCCGGCTCGTCGCCGCCGGAGAACCCGCCGGGAAGGGCCACGATCTGGGCCTTGCCGATGGCGGCGGCCAGCGCGTTCACCGACTCGGCCAGCGCGGCGGCCGAGCCGTTGCGGATGACCAGAATTTCCGGGTCGATCCCCGCCTTGACGCAGGCGGCGGCGGTGTCCAGCTCGCAGTTCGTGCCGGGGAACACGGGGATGACCGCCTTGGGATGGGCAATTTTATGCTGGGCCACAATGGGGGCCCGCTCGGTGCAGGAATAGGTCTCCGCCATCCCCTCTACCGGGGCGTCGGTGGGATAGACGTCCTCCAAAACCCCCTCGTTCAGGGTCAGCAGCTCGTCAATGGGGGCGGAATCGCCGCCCAGCTCGATCACCGGTTCTTCCGTGGTGACGCCCCAGCGGGTCGCGAAGGGGCTGTCCACACCCTCCGTCAGCTCCGCTATGATCGCGCCGGGCCATGATGTGTCACTCTCCCAAAAGCCGTTTGCTTCCTCCGCCTTGGCGGAGAATCCCACACGGTTTCCGAAAGACATCTTCATGATGCCCTCCGCAACGCCGTTCTCCACGGCCCAAGCCGCCTTCACCTTCCCGGCCCGGCACAGGGCGTGAAACTCCTCCCACGCGGCCTTCCGGCTCTCGGCAGTGTCCTTTTGCGGTGCGAACAGATACACCGGATGTCCCGGCTCTTTGAACTCCGGGGAGATGACCTCAGAAGCCTGAATGGGCGCAATGGCAAAGGAAATAAGGGTGGGCGGCACGTCCAGATCGAGGAACGACCCGCTCATGGAATCCTTCCCGCCGATGGCGGCGCAGCCATACTTTAGCTGCGCTTCCATCGCTCCCAGCAGCGCCGCCACGGGCTTGCCCCAGCGGCCCGGCTCACTGCGGAGCTTCTCAAAGAACTCCTGCAAGGTGAGATAGGCCTTCTTGTAGTCCGCCCCCGCCGCCACTAACTTGGTAAGGGAGGTGGTCACCGCCTCATATGCCCCCCAGTAGGGGTCGCGGCTCAATGTATCCGGGTCGCAGCCCCAGGCCATGACGCTGGCCTGCTCGGTCTCCTGCCCCGGCTCGACGGGCAGCAGCGCGGCCATGGCCTGCGCCGGGGTAGTCTGGTGCTTGCCGCCGAAGGGCATGAGGACGCTCCCCGCGCCGATAGAGCCGTCGAACCGCTCCACCAAGCCCCGCTGGGACGCGCATTTCAGGCTGGAAGCCATCTCCCGCAGGCTCACTTTTCCCTTGGGGCACACTCCCGGCGCTTCCGGCACGTAGACCTTGGCGGTCTTTACCGCGCCGTTGGTGTTCAAGAAGTCCCGGCTCAGGTCGGCAATGACCTCTCCCCGCCATTTCATCACCATCCGGGGGCTTTGCGTGACCGTCGCCACCACATAAGCCTCTAAATTCTCCCGCTCGGCGGCGGCAATGAACGCCTCCACGTCTTGGGGCGCGACCACCACCGCCATGCGCTCCTGACTTTCCGAGATGGCAAGCTCCGTGCCGTCCAGACCGTCATACTTCTTGCGCACCGCGTCCAGATCAATGCTGAGGCCGTCGGCCAGTTCGCCGATGGCGACGCTCACCCCCCCTGCGCCGAAGTCGTTGCACCGCTTAATGAGCCGGGTGACCTTTCCGTCCCGGAACAATCTTTGAATTTTCCGCTCCTCCGGGGCGTTGCCCTTCTGCACCTCGGAAGCCATGGTGTCCAAGCTCTTGAGGTCGTGGCTCTTGGACGAGCCGGTCGCGCCGCCGATACCGTCCCGCCCGGTGCGCCCACCCAGCAGGATCACCACGTCGCCGGGGGCAGGCCGCTCCCGGCGGACATGATCGGCCGGGGCTGCGCCCACCACCGCGCCGCACTCCAAATGCTTGGCCACATAGCCGGGGTGGTACAGCTCGGAGACCTGCCCGGTGGCAAGGCCGATCTGGTTGCCGTAGGAGGAATACCCCGCCGCCGCCGTCTGGCAGAGCTTGCGCTGGGGGAGCTTGCCCTCCAGCGTCTCCGAAAGAGGTGTTCTGGGGTCGCCGCAGCCGGTGACCCGCATGGCCTGATGGACGTACACCCGCCCGGAGAGGGGGTCGCGGATGCACCCGCCGATGCAGGTGGCCGCGCCGCCGAAGGGTTCGATCTCGGTGGGGTGGTTGTGGGTCTCGTTTTTGAACATCAAGAGCCAGTCCTGCTCCTTGCCGTCCACCACGGCGGGGACGTGGATGGAGCAGGCGTTGATCTCCTCGCTCTCGTCCAGCTCGGGGAGGAGACCGCGCTTTTTCAGCACTTTTGTCCCGATGGTGGCCATGTCCATGAGGGTCACGGGCCGCTTCGCGGCCTTCTCCTTGCCGTAGACCTCCTCCCGGGCCGCCAGATAGTCCTCGTAGGCCGCCTGCACGGTTTTGTCCTGAATCTCCACCCCCTCCAGATGGGTGGAGAAGGTGGTGTGGCGGCAGTGATCCGACCAGTAGGTGTCCACCACCCGCACTTCGGTGACGGTGGGGTCGCGGTGTTCCTCGTCCCGGAAATAGGCTTGCAGGAATTTCAAGTCCTCCAAGTCCATGGCAAGGCCCATCCCGCCCCGCAAGGTCTCCAGCGCGGCGGTGTCCATGGCGGCGAAGCCGGCCACAGCCGCCACCGCCTTGGCTTCGGGGTACTGCTGAACGAGGGTAGCGGGCTTGTCCAAAGCAGCCTCCCGGCTCTCCACCGGGTTGATAAGGTATTTCTTCGCCTTGTCCAGCTCTTCGCCGGTGACCTCGCCAAAGAGCCAGTACACATCGGCGCAGCGCACGGCGGGCCGTTCGCCCCCCGCCAGCATTTGCAGGCACTGCCCGGCGGAGTCGGAGCGCTGGTCAAACTGCCCCGGCAGGGCTTCCACGGCAAACACCTGAACCCCCTCGGCCTCCGGCGTCTCTTCAAAGACCTCGTCCACCTGCGGCTCGGCAAAAACAATGTTCTTTGCCCGGTCATAGGTCACCTGATCGATCCCCTCCACGTCGTAGCGGCGGAAGATACACACATCGGTCAGGCCCTTCAGCCCCAGCACCTCCCGCAGCTCCCGCGTCAGGGCGCGGCCCGCCACATCAAAGGCCTTCCTCTTTCGCACAAAGCACCGAAATACCATCTCTGATCTCTCCCTTTCCCTGTGTTTAGTCGCGAAATGTCCAGTTTTCCAGCTGATAGAACATGTTTCCCTGAGTGGGCTTCAGGCCGCTCACCTGTCCCCACTGGGTCAGCGCCGCCCCCGTCTTAAAGCACAGGGTCACAAAGGGCGGCCGCTGGGTGTAGCCCTCATAAAACCCCTGCCACTCCCCTGTGGCTCTGGCCTCGGCCAGCGCGGCGGCCAGCGTCTTGTCCGGCGCGCCGCCGTAGCAAAGGCCGCTCCCCGCGGTGAAGAAGGGGGTCAGGTCAAAATCCCCGGTCAGGCGGGTCTCCCCCAAATAGAGGTCGAAATCTCCGCTGTTCAGGGCCTTTTTGTACTCCTCCCACGGCAGGGCGGTCACTGTCACCCGAAAGCCCACCGCCTCCAGATCGGCGGCGATGGCTCTCCCCATCTTTTCCTTGAAGCTGTTGTCCGAATTGACCAGCAGCTTCAGCTCCAGCGTCCGTTTCCCCACATGGCGCACGCCGTCCTCGCCCAGCTCGTACCCCATGGCGTCCAGCACTTCGGCGGCGGCCGCCCGGTCATAGGCCAGCCCCTTGGCCAGCCCCGGATCATACCGCTTGGCGGTGGGCGGCACAGGAAGGGCGGCCACCGAGGCGTGTCCGCCCAGCACCTCGGTCACCAGCGCGCTGCGGTTCACCGCCTGACTCAGCGCCCCGCGCACCTCCGGGTTCTGGCACACCCCGGAGCTGCAGTGAAAGCCCAGATAGAGCATGGTGGAGGTGGGATATTCCCACGTCTGGTACGACCCGGAAAACCCCAGCGCGTCCGCGCCGGTGGGGTCGGACGCCGCAAACCCCAGCGCGCCGCTGTCAAAAGCGGCGATCATCTCATCCGCCGCGCTAATGCTCATTAGCTGAATTTCCCCCGGAATTCCGGCGGTTTCCCGCCAGCCGTCCGTTCTGGCTAACAACCGTTCGCCATCCAGCACATACCGCCCCGTGCCGGTGACTCCCTCCTTGCCCACCAGCGCGATGGGGATGTCCAGCAGGGCCAAAAAGTCCCGGTTCGGTGCGCTGAGCTGAAAAACCACCACATTCTCCCCGTCGGCGGAGATCTTTTGCACCGCCCCCAGCCGGGTGGCGTACAGGCTTTTTTCCCCTTTGGCGGCAGTGAGTGCGGTGCAGACCGCCTGTGCGTCCAGCGCCGCGCCGTTTGCAAAGGTAACGCCGCTTTTCAGGGTCACCCGCCAGATCAGGCCGTCCTCTGACCCCACCGCCCCCTGCGCCAACAGGGGTTGCGGCTCAAAGGCGTTGTCCAGCTCATAGAGGCTGTCGTAGAGGAGGGGCGCAAGGATCATGTTGGTGGAGCGGCTGCTCAAATAGGGATTCCACGTCCCCTGCGGGTCGAGGGGGAGGGTAAAGGGCCGCTTGGCCACAGGGGTGGGGGTGGGGGTGAGCGGGGCTTGCGTGGGGGAGGGCGACGGGTCGGGCGGGGTGGGAGCGGGGGTGGTATGGCAGGCGGAGAGCTGCACCGCCAGAGACAGTCCCAGCGCCAAAGCGATCCATCCCTTTTGCCCCTTGTTCATTTGCCCCTCCCCCTTTCCTGTTCGTCTAATTTTGTTGCGGCCGGGCCAGCATGATGACCGCCGCCTGACTGCCCCGCTCCCCTTTGGTGAAGCGGTGAGACCAAAAGCGGTCGTGCTGACAGCAGGTGCAGTCTTGGCTCACGTCGATGTGTTCGCCCAAAAGCCCGGAATGCTCCAAGATGGCGGCGTTGATGGCCTTTAAGTCCACGCGCCACTTTCCCCCCGTCTCTGTCCGGGTCATAAAGGGCGCTGCCAAGCCGCCCAGAGCGGTCTCCATGGCGGCGGGCACGTCGCCGTCGGTCTCAAAGCAGCACGGCCCGATGCCCGGGCCGATGGCCGCGCGAATGTCCAACCGGTCGCTGCCGTATTCCCTCTTCAGCGTCTCCACCGCCGCCGCGGCGATGGCGGCGGCCGTCCCCCGCCAGCCCGCATGGACGGCGGCAACGGCCTGCTTGACCGGGTCGAAGAGCAGAACGGGGATGCAGTCGGCGGAGAAAATGCACAGGGTCACACCGGGGACGTTGGTGGCCAGCCCGTCCGCCTCAAAAGGAGTGGGGGCAAGAAGGTCAGGCTTCACATCCGCCCCGGTCACCACCTTGACCACATTCCCGTGAACCTGATTGGTCATCACGATGCGGCTCGCGTCCGTCCCGGTGGCGGCGCAGAAGCGGCGGTAGTTCTCCCGGACGTTGGCCGGGTCGTCCCCCCGGCGGTGGCCCAGATTCAAGCGCGCAAAAATGCCCTCGGACACCCCGCCCAAGCGGGTGGAAAACCCGTGGGGAGCTGCAATGTCAGGGGCGGTCAAAAACTCCACGCCCTCTTTACAACAGGTTATCATCAGCCGTCCAAATCCTCGTGGTATTCCTTGCAGGTACATTTTTTCCACTTAAGGCCCGAGCCGCAGGGGCAGGGGTCGTTGCGGCCGATCTTGGCCTCGGCGGTGCGCTTGGGCTGCTTTTTCACCGTGCCGTCGGACGCGCCGGACTCGCCGGTGACCTTAGCCACCCGCTCCCGCTTGACCTCCTCGTTCTGGCGAAGCTGCACCAAGAACAATCGGCGGACGGTCTCCTCCTGAATGGCGGAGATCATGCTCTCAAACATCTCGTAGCCTTCCCGCTTATACTCCACCACCGGGTCGGCCTGACCAAAAGCCCGCAGGCCGATGCCCTGACGCAGCTCGGTCATGGCGTCGATCTCGTCCATCCAGTATTCGTCCACCACCCGGAGCATGACCACCCGCTCGATCTCCCGCATGAGCGGCTCGCCGAAGCCCGCCTCCCGGAAGGCGTAGCGGGCGCGGGCGGCCTCCAGCAGCTTTTCGGTGAGGCTGTCGGCGGTGAGGGTGTCCAGCTCGTCCTCCCCGGGCGCAGGCTTGGCGGGGTCAAGGAACACGCCCTTAAAGGGGGCGATCACGGCGGCGAACTCCTCCGCGGTGATCCCCTGCTGCTCCACAAAGTGGCTGTGAACCTGACGGGAGACGACGTTCTCCAGCATATTCTGGATGGCGTCCTTCAGATCCTTGCCGTCCAGAACCTCCCGGCGCTGCTTGTAGATGACCTCCCGCTGGGTGTTCATCACGTCGTCGTATTCCAGCACGGTTTTGCGGGCTTGGAAGTTCTTGCTCTCCACCCGCTTTTGGGCGGATTCAATGGCGTTGGAGAGCATTTTCTGCTCGATGGGGGTATCCTCGTCAATGCCCAGCCCCTCCATCATGCTCTGGATGCGCTCCGAACCAAAAAGGCGGAGGATGTCGTCCTCTAAGGAGAGGAAAAACCGGGTCTCTCCGGGGTCACCCTGACGGCCGGCGCGGCCGCGGAGCTGATTGTCGATGCGGCGGGACTCGTGCCGCTCCGTACCCAAAATAAACAGTCCCCCTGCGGCCTTGACCTGCTCGGCCTCTTGGGCGATCTCCGCCTTATACTTACTCTCCGCCTCGGCAAAGGCCCTGCGGGCGTTCAAAATGTCCTCGTCGTCGGTCTCGGCAAAGCCGGTGGCCTCGGCGATCAGCTCGTCGCTCAGCCCCTGCTTGCGAAGCTCCGCCTTGGCCAAAAATTCCGCGTTGCCCCCCAGCATGATATCCGTGCCGCGGCCCGCCATGTTGGTGGCGACGGTGACCGCGCCCAGCTTACCCGCCTGAGCCACGATTTCCGCTTCCTTCTCGTGGTTCTTGGCGTTCAGGACGTTGTGGGGGATGCCCTTCTTTTTCAGCAGAGCGGAAACCAGCTCGGACTTCTCGATGGACACCGTGCCCACCAGCACCGGCTGGCCCTTGGCGTGGCACTGGGCCACCTGCTCCACGATGGCGCGGAACTTGCCCGCCTCGTTTTTGTAGACCACGTCGTGGTTGTCAATGCGGGCCAGCGGACGGTTGGTGGGCACTTCCACAATGTCCAGCTCGTAGATCTGGCCGAATTCCTCCGCTTCGGTAAGGGCCGTACCCGTCATGCCGGAGAGCTTGTCGTAAAGGCGGAAATAATTCTGGAAGGTGATGGTGGCCAAGGTCTTGGACTCCCGCGCCACCACCACGTGCTCCTTGGCCTCGATGGCCTGATGGAGGCCCTCGGAATACCGCCGGCCGAACATCAGCCGCCCGGTGAATTCGTCCACGATGATGACCTCGCCGTCCTTCACCACATAGTCGATGTCCCGCTTCATCAGCCCGTGGGCGCGGATGGCCTGATTGATGTGGTGGGAGAGGGTGGAGTTCTCCGGGTCGGCCAGATTTTCCAGATTGAACTGCTGCTCGGCCTTGGCGATACCCCGGGCGGTGAGGGTGACGGTGCGGGCCTTCTCGTCGGTGATATAGTCCGCGTCCTCGTCGGGGTCCTCCTCCTGCTTTTCGTCCACGCTGGCCACCTTTTTGCCCTTCAAGCGGGCCACGAAGGAGTCCACCACGGTGTAGAGCTGGGTGGACTTGTCCCCCTGTCCGGAAATAATAAGGGGGGTGCGGGCCTCGTCAATGAGGATGGAGTCCACCTCGTCCACGATGGCAAAGGCGTGCCCCCGCTGGACTAACTCGGCCTGATAGATGGCCATGTTATCCCGAAGGTAGTCAAAGCCGAACTCGTTGTTCGTTCCGTAAGTGATGTCGGCAGCATAGGACGCTTTTCTGTCCTTCGGCTCTACGGCGTGGATGACCAGACCCACGGTGAGCCCCAAAAAGCGGTAGACCTTGCCCATCCACTCGCTGTCGCGCTTGGCCAGATAGTCGTTGACGGTGACGATGTGGACACCCTCGCCGGTGAGGGCGTTCAAATAGGCGGGCAGGGTCGCCACCAGCGTTTTACCCTCGCCGGTCTTCATCTCGGCAATGCGCCCTTGGTGCAAAATAATGCCGCCGATGAGCTGCACCCGGTAGGGCCGCATCCCCAGCACCCGCCACGCCGCCTCCCGGACGGTGGCAAAGGCCTCGGGCAAGATATCGTCCGTGGTCTCGCCGTTGGCCAGACGCTCCTTGAGCTTGGGGGTCATCCCCTTCAGCTCCTCGTCGGAGAGGGCCTTGTATTCCTCCTCCAACGCCTCGATCCGGTCGGCCAGCTTTTCCACCTTCTTGACCTCCCGCTGGGAGTGGGTCCCAAACAGCGCGTTGAAAATTCCCATGGTTTCACCTGTCCTTCCGATCCGTTTCGGGCATATGCCCATTCGTATCCATATTAACGTCTTATTGTATCACAGATCCCTCTGCTAAAAAAGTCTAAATTGTAAAATTCCCACATCTATGCTAAAATCAACAAAAAAGGAGGGGACGCAGGTGGTCAAAGAGGGGGAACGTCACACCGTTACGGTGGAAAACTGGGCCTCGGACGGCAGCGGCGTGGCCCGCATCGGCGGTCTGGCGGTGTTCGTCAAGGGGGGCATTGTGGGCGAGGTGTGCGTCATTGAGATCGAACACGTGGGCCACCGGGCCGCTTGGGCGCACATTGTCGAGCTTTTGACCCCCGCTCCCGGCCGCATTGTCCCCGACTGCCCCCATTTTGGCCGGTGCGGCGGCTGTCAGCTTCGACACATGGACTATGCCGCCGAGCTGGCCTTCAAGCGGCAAAAGGTCTCCGATGCCCTGACGCGCATCGGCGGTCTGGCGGCGGAAGTGCCGCCCGTTTTCGGGGCGGCGGACACCGTCGGCTACCGCAACAAGGCCCAATTCCCCGTGGCCGCCGGGCCAAAGGTAGGCTTTTACCGGGAACGCAGCCATACGGTGGAGGACGTGGAGGGCTGCGCCCTCCAGTCCCCCGCCGCCAATGCTCTCGCCGCCGCCCTGCGGCGCTGGATGAAGGAATACAACGTCCCCGCCTATGACGAAAAAAGCCGTAAAGGTCTCATTCGCCACCTGTTTGTACGAAGCAGCGCCGCCGGGGACTGCCTTGCGGCGGTGGTGGTCAACGGCAGCAAGCTGCCCTTTGAAGACAAGCTCGTGGAGGCGTTCCGCGCGGCCGCGGCCGGACTGGCCGGGGTCGTCCTCAACGAAAACCGCCGGGACACCAACGTTATTTTGGGCGACGGCTGGCGCACCCTGTGGGGCACGTCCACTCTCCCCGACACCCTGCGGGGGCTGACCTTCCGTTTGAGCCTTCCCGCCTTTTATCAGGTCAACCACGCCCAAACCGAGGTCTTGTACGCGCTGGCGGAGGAATTTGCCGCCCTGACGGGGACGGAGACCCTCCTCGACCTCTACTGCGGCACGGGCACGATCGGTCTCACCATGGCCCACCGGGCCAAAAGCCTGCTGGGGGCGGAAATCGTCCCCGCCGCCATTGCCGACGCCAAGGAAAACGCCGCGCGCAACGGCGTGAAAAACGCCCGTTTCGTCTGTGCCGACGCGGCAGAGGTGGCGGCGGAGCTGGCCCGGACAGAGGAAAACATCGACGCAGCCGTGGTCGATCCGCCCCGGAAGGGCCTGTCCCCAGAGGTTGTGGAAAGCCTGCTGAAGATCGCCCCAAGCCGCATCGTCTACGTCTCCTGCGACCCCGCCACGCTGGCCCGAGACCTAAAGCTGTTGTCGGCGGCCTACACCGTTGAAAAAGTCCAGCCTGTGGACCTCTTCCCCCGGACCTTCCACGTGGAGACGGTGGTCAAACTGGAGCGGAAGTAAAATTTTTTCAAAAACCTCTTGACCTTGGAGCGGCTCTAAGGTGTACGCTGGGTTCATCTTCCTGAAAGGAGCGTCCCCCATGAACATCAAAGACGCACAGGCCCTCTCCGGCGTTTCCGCCGAAAACATCCGCTTTTACGAAAAGCAAGGACTGCTCTCCCCCGCCCGCAACAAGCAAAACGACTACCGGGAGTATTCCCCCGCCGACATCGCCGCCCTCAAGCGCATCCGCGCCCTGCGGATGCTGGATATGCCCCTGCCCCAGATCAAGGCGGTGCTGGAGGGTGCAGAACCCATCGGCGCAGCCGCCGCCCGACAAAAGGAGCGGCTGGAGGCCCGTTCCAAAGAGCTGGACGCGGCCATCGCCCTATGCCGCGAGGTGTCCGGGGCGGCGTCTCTGGAGGCGCTGGACATCGACGCCCTCCTGTCCCGCATGGACGACCCTGCCCGCTCGGCCGGCTTTTTCCAACGCTGGCGCGACGACTACCGCCGGGTGGCGCTGGCCGAGCATGAGAAGCGGTTCACCTTTCTCCCTGACGAGGCCGTGACCACCCCGCAGGAGTTTACCGCCGCCCTGTTGGCCTATGCCGCCGAGGAGGACTTGGACATCGTCATCACAAAAGAAAGTATGTACCCCGAATTCACGCTGGACGGTATTGAATACACCGCCACGCGCAATTACACCGCCGTGCGGGGCTGTCCGGTGGCCTCTATCGCCTGCGAGGTCGCCCACCCCGAGGACTTTTTGCCCGCCGACGTTCCCCCTTCTCGGCGGCGGCTCATGAGGCTGCTGCACTACCTCTGGCTTCCGGCGGCGGTGCTGCTGGTCATTCTTCTGCCCCGGCTGGAGCTGTTTCAGCAGCTTGCCCCTTGGGAGAGTTTGCTCGTCTTGGCGGGCCTGCTCGCCCCCCTCGGCGTGATGTCCTTCCGCAGCTGGCTGCTCTTTTATAACGAAAAGCATAAATAATGGGTCAAAAAGGGAGATGCCGTCAGGCATCTCCCTCGTTTTTCATCGCTTCGTCCAGCAGATCGACGATCAGGCGGTTCACGCTCTTGTTTTGACGTTGGGCAAAGGCAGTGATCTCGGCCTTGCGCCCCTTTTTCACCACAATTTCTATACGGTCATAGGTCTTTTTGTTGTAGCGTGCGGTCGCCGCCCGCTGGGACTCAATATAGCCCATAGCACCAACCCCTTGACAGGATACCCAATCATACTTTATAATTCCGTAATGATGTATAATTACGGAATTATATCTTTGCGGGGAGGGACACGAAAATGGAGTTTACGCCATCCATACCGGAGTATCTTTGGGCGCAGGCTGTGGGAGAAAAGCTGCTGGCGGCGGCCAAATTTCTGAATTGGGAAACGACTGTGGATTCTTTTGCTGTGCAGCTGTTAGGCAATATCCAAAACATTTTGGATGACCCAAGTTTAGAGGACTGTGACTGTTTTACCCGCATGGAGGAGATTTTGGCCGCTTGGAATCGGGCAGGTCTTCACTCCACACGCCACCGGGAGACAGAATAGCTGGGGTGGCTCCCCCGGGGGAGTTTCAAAAGATGGAGGCCCCGACCCTCTCTTTTGCCGTTTCAAGGGGGTGTCCAGAGGGGGAAATTTGGAATCCCCCTCCGGCGTCTTTTCTGGAGGGTCTGGGGGCGTCGTCATAGCAAAAAACCGTAAATAAAGGGCTTGACAACCCCTTTCCACGCTGATATAATGCTAAAGCCGCACAGAGTGGGGTCTTGAAGTGACGCCTGACGCGTCCTCCTATGATGGCGAGCCCGTAATGAAGGAGTGAAAAAGTAATGCACGCGATCATTGTCACCGGCGGTAAGCAGTATAAGGTCGCCGAGGGAGACGTTCTCTACATTGAGAAGCTGCCCGTGGAGGCCGGCGAGACCGTCAAGTTCGACGAAGTTCTGGCCGTCATTGACGGCGACAAGGCCACCTTCGGCACTCCCGTGGTGGAGGGCGCCAGCGTAGAGGCCAAGGTTGCCAAGAACGGCAAAGGCAAGAAGATCATCGTCTTCAAGTACAAGCCCAAGAAGAACTACAAGCGCAAGCAGGGCCATCGTCAGCCCTACACCAAGATCGAGATCACCAAGGTGAAGGCGTAAGCAATGACCACCGTCACCTTTACCACCCGGGACGAGCGCATCGAGCGCGTTGAGCTGAAAGGCCACGCAGGGCTTGTCCCTCCCGGAGAGCCGGACATTCTCTGCGCTGCCCTCACCAGCGCCATCCGTCTGGTGGAGACCACCGTCAACGACGTGCTGGCTGTGGGCGCGGCGGTAAAGACCCGGGAGGCGGACGCCTATGTCTCCCTCAAGCTCCCCGGCGACATGGGGCAGGAAAACGAAGCCCTGTGTCAAGCCCTCTTGGCCGGTTTGATGGTGCATTGCGCCGCACTGGCGGAGGAGTATCCCGACAATCTATCTGTCATAGACATGGAGGTGTAATACCATGCTGAACATTGGTTTGCAGTTTTTCGCCCACAAAAAGGGCGTTGGCTCTACCCGTAACGGCCGCGACAGCGAGTCCAAGCGTCTGGGCGTGAAGCGCGCTGACGGGCAGTTCGTTCTGGCGGGCAACGTTCTGGTTCGCCAGCGCGGCACCCACATTCACCCCGGCGTCAACGTGGGCAAGGGCAGCGACGACACCCTCTTCGCCCTCAAGTCCGGCCGGGTGCGGTTTATCCGTCTCGGCAAGGATCGGAAACAGGCCATTATCGAAGAAGTGGAAGTGTGAGCGTAGACGCGTAGGCACGGATGGACCGGAGCGAGGGACGAATTGGTAAGGCGGCGCAGCCGCCTCAATTCGGCCCGAGACGGAGGGAAGCCGCGCCGTGAAGCGCGTCCAACGCGAACATGACAGCAAAAACCCGAGGGTTGCAACAACCCTCGGGTTTTTGGTATAATAACCCTATCGACTTTGCAAAGGATGTGAGCCTATGCCCGCGGCATGGCTGGACAAGGCAAAAATTTTGGTGAAGGCCGGGGACGGCGGCAACGGCGCGGTGGCCTTCCACCGGGAGAAATACGTGGCTGCCGGCGGCCCGGACGGCGGCGACGGCGGCCGGGGCGGCGACATCGTCGTGGTGGTGGATGACCACATGACCACGCTGATGGACTTCCGCTATAAGCGCAAATACACGGCAGGCAACGGCATGGACGGCACGGGGAAACGCTGCTCGGGCAAGGACGGCGCGACCCTGACCATCAAAGTCCCCCGGGGCACGGTCATCCGGGACGCCGAGAGCGGCGAGGTCATCCGGGACATGGCCCAAGACGAGCCCTTTGTCCTCTGCCGGGGGGGCAACGGCGGCTGGGGCAACCACCACTTTGCCACCCCCACCCGTCAAGCCCCCCGCTTCGCCAAGGCGGGCCTGCCGGGGCAGTCCATGGAGGTCATTTTGGAGCTGAAGCTGCTGGCGGACGTGGGTCTGGTGGGCTTTCCCAACGTGGGCAAGTCCACCCTTCTGAGCGTGGTCACCCGCGCCCAGCCCAAGATCGCCAACTACCACTTCACCACCCTCTCCCCCAACCTTGGGGTGGTCGCCCGGGGGGAGGGCAGCTCCTTCGTGCTGGCCGACATCCCCGGCATTATCGAGGGCGCGGCGCAGGGCGCAGGGCTGGGCCACGACTTTTTGCGGCATATTGACCGCTGCCGGGTGCTGATCCATGTGGTGGACGTGTCCGGGAGCGAGGGCCGCGACCCCGTGGAGGATTTCAAGGCCATCACCGCTGAGCTGGCCCAGTGGTCGCCCGATCTGCCCTCCCGCCCCACGGTGGTGGCGGGCAACAAGGCGGATATCGCGCAGGATCGGGCCGGGTTGGAGGCCCTGAAGGCCCATGTGGAAGCCCTCGGCCTCCCCTTCTTCGAGATCTCCGCCGCCGCCCATCAGGGGGTCGAGCCGCTGATGGACTGCGTGTGGGAGACCCTGTCCCAGCTTCCGCCCCCCAAGCCCTTTGAGGCCACCTACGTCCCCAAGCCCCCCACCGTGGACACCAGCGAGCCGCTGGAGATCACCCGCGCCGACGACGGCACATGGCTGGTGGAAGGCCCGTGGCTTCAGCGGCTTATGGCCAACGTCAACTTCGGGGACTTCGAGTCCCGCAGCTGGTTCGACCGGATGCTGCGCCAATCCGGGCTTTTCGACCGGCTGGAGGAAATGGGCATCCAAGACGGAGACACCGTCTCCCTCTACAATCTGGAGTTTGATTACCAGCGATGAAGAAAGCTAACGGCTATTCCCCATTAGCCGAACAGGGGACAGTGTTGATAACAGGGGCTTCCGCCGGCCTCGGCAAAGCGTTGGCCCAAGAGTTCCAGCGCCGCGGCTACCGTGTGTTAGCCGCCGGGCGCAGCCGGGAGGCGCTGGAGAAGCTATCGGCCGTTCGCTGTTACCCCCTTGACCTCTCCGCGCCTCGGGCCGGGGAGGAGCTGGCGCGGCAGGTCCTCTCCGACGGCTACGGGGTGGACGTCTTGGTGTGCAACGCCGGGCTGGGGCTGTCGGGGGCGTTCGGGGAGCAATCCCCCGACGCGCTGGACGCTCTCATTCAGGTGAACATCGCCGCCCTCACCGCCCTGAACCGGGCGTTTTTGCCCTTGATGCTGGCGCAGGACGGCGGGCGTGTCCTCAACGTGGCCTCCACCGGCGCATGGCAGCCCGGGCCGTACATGGCGGCCTATTATGCCTCCAAGGCCTACGTTCTCTCCCTCACCCGCGCCCTGCGGGAGGAATACAAAGGAACAGGGGTCAGCCTATCCGCCCTGTGTCCCGGTTCCATCGCCACGGAATTCTCCCGCCGCTCCGGCCGGGCCGACCCCGGCCGGGCCATGACCCCCGAACAGGTGGCTAAAATCGCCGTGGACGGCCTTTTGAAGGGCAAGGGGGTCATTACCCCCGGTTTGGAGAACAAGGCCCTCCACGCCGCCTCAAAGGCCCTTCCCGCGCCTTTAATGGCCAAATTCGTGGCCGGATACCAAAAGAGACTTTTGTAACATAAGGAAGCGACTCCCCATGTCCATGAGCAAAGATCTGACCGTAGGCAAAACCTCCGCCGTCCTATGGAAATTTTGCCTTCCGCTTTTCGGAAGTATTATTTTTCAGCAGCTTTACAACATCGCCGACAGCTTTGTGGCGGGAAAATTCATCGGCGAGGACGCACTGGCCGCCGTGGGCAACAGCTACGAGGTCACCCTCATCTTCTTGGCCTTCGCCTTTGGGTGCAACATCGGCTGTTCGGTGGTGGTGTCCAGGCTGTTTGGCGGCAAGCAGTACAGCGAGCTGAAAACCACCGTCTACACCACCCTCATCGCTGGCGGCGTTCTCTGCGCCCTGCTGATGGCCGGGGGCGCGCTGGGGGCGGAGGCCCTCCTCCGCCTGATCCGCACCCCGGAAAATGTGCTGGCCGCCTCTAAGCTGTATCTGGACATTTACATTCTGGGCCTGCCCTTCGTTTTTTACTACAACATCGCCACCGGGATCTTTTCCGCCTTGGGGGATTCCAAGACCCCCTTCCTGTTTCTGGCCTGCTCCTCGGTGAGCAACATCGGCATGGATATTCTCTTTGTGGCGGCGTTCCCCATGGGGGTCGCCGGGGTGGCTTGGGCCACCTTCCTGTGTCAGGGGGTCAGCTGTGTGCTGGCCATGGCGGTGGTGTTCCTGCGCTTTCGCAAAATCGAGACAGACGCCAAGCCCAAGCTCTTTTCTTGGCACTTTTTGGGGGAGCTTTCCAAGGTGGCTGTTCCCAGTATCCTCCAGCAGAGCTTCATCTCGGTGGGCAATATCGTCGTTCAGGGCATTATCAACGGCTTCGGCTCGGCGGTGATGGCCGGATACTCCGCCGCCATCAAGCTCAACAGTCTGGTTATTACCTCCCTCAACACCATCGGCAACGGGATCTCCAACTTCACCGCCCAGAATTTGGGGGCGGGCAAGCCGGAACGGGCCAAGGAGTGCTTCGGCGCGGGTCTGCGGATGGTTTGGGCGATCTGCATCCCCCTGTCCCTTTTGTATGTGTTCGCCGGGCGGTATCTGGTCTTCATCTTTTTGGAAGCCCCCGCGGGGGTGGCCATGGACACCGGCGTGCAGATCCTGCGGATCTTAGCGCCCTTCTATTGCGTCGTCGCCGCCAAGCTGGTGGCGGACGGTATCCTCCGGGGCGCAGGGGATATGGGCCGCTTTATGGCCACCACCTTCACCGACCTGTTTCTCCGGGTGTTCCTCGCTTGGATTTTGTCCGTGCCCCTTGGCCCGCTGGGCATTTGGCTGGCTTGGCCCATCGGCTGGAGCGTGTCCACCGCTCTTTCCGTGGTGTTCTACAAATGGGGACGCTGGCAGACCCGCGCTTTGTCCCCGGCATAACGAAGGAAAGCAAAAAAGAGGTCTCCCGATGGGAGACCTCTTTTTGTTGTGTGTCTTAGTCCTTGATTGCGGCCTGAGCGGCAGCCAGCCGGGCGATGGGCACGCGGAAGGGGGAGCAGGAGACGTAGTCCAGTCCCACCCTGTGGCAGAACTCCACGGAGACGGGGTCGCCGCCGTGCTCGCCGCAGATGCCCAGATGGATGTCCGGGTTGGCCTCCCGGCCCAGCTTGGCAGCCATCGCCACCAGACGGCCCACGCCGGTCTGGTCCAGATGGGCGAAGGGGTCTTGCTCGTAGATCTTCTTGTCGTAGTAGGCGTCCAAGAACTTGCCCGCGTCGTCGCGGGAGAAGCCGAAGGTCATCTGGGTCAGGTCGTTTGTGCCGAAGGAGAAGAAATCAGCCTCCTTGGCGATCTCGTCGGCGGTGAGGGCCGCGCGGGGGATCTCGATCATGGTGCCCACATGGTACTTCATGTCGGAGCCGGCGGCCTTAATGACCTCGTCGGCGGTGGCGACCACCACGCTCTTGACGTACTTCAGCTCCTTGACCTCGCCCACCAGCGGGATCATGATCTCAGGCACTACCTTCCAGTCCGGGTGCTTGGCCTGAACGTTGAGGGCCGCCTTGATGACGGCGCGGGTCTGCATGGCGGCGATCTCCGGGTAGGTGACCGCCAGACGGCAGCCACGGTGGCCCATCATGGGATTGAACTCGTGGAGAGAGGCAATGATGTTCTTGATCTCGCTCACGCTCTTGCCCATGTCGGCGGCCAGCTTGGCGATGTCGGCTTCCTCGGTGGGGACGAACTCGTGGAGGGGGGGATCAAGGAAGCGGACGGTCATCGGGAGGCCGCCCAGCGCCTCGTACATACCCTCAAAGTCGCTCTGCTGCATGGGCTCTAACTTGGCCAGCGCCGCCTCCCGCTGCTCCACGGTGTCTGAGCAGATCATCTGGCGGATGGCGGGAATGCGGTCTTCTTGGAAGAACATATGCTCGGTGCGGCACAGGCCGATGCCCTTCGCGCCGAACTTGACCGCCTGTGCGGTGTCGTGGGGGTTGTCAGCGTTGGTGCGGACCTGAAGGCGGGCGTACTTGTCCGCCCAAGCCATCACGCGGCCGAATTCGCCGCCGATGGAGGCGTCCACGGTGGCCACCGCGCCGTCATAAATGTTGCCGGTAGAGCCGTCCAGAGAGAGCCAGTCGCCCTCCTTAAAGGTCTTGCCCGCCAGCTCAAACTTCTTGTTTTCCTCGTCCATCTTGATCGCGCCGCAGCCGGACACGCAGCACTTGCCCATGCCCCGGGCCACCACGGCGGCGTGAGAGGTCATGCCGCCCCGGACGGTGAGGATGCCCTGAGCCGCCTTCATGCCCTCGATGTCCTCCGGGGAGGTCTCCAGACGCACCAGAACCACCTTCTCGCCCCGGGCGGCCCACTCCTTGGCCTCCTCGGCGGAGAAGACGATCTTGCCGCAGGCCGCGCCGGGGGACGCGCCCAGCGCCCGGCCGATGACGGGGGTCTCCTTCAGAGCCTTCTGGTCAAACTGGGGATGGAGCAGGGCATCCAGATTGCGGGGGTCGATCATGGCCACGGCCTTCTTCTCGTCGATCATGCCCTCGTCCACCAGATCGCAGGCGATCTTCAGCGCGGCGGCGGCGGTGCGCTTGCCGTTGCGGGTCTGGAGCATGAAGAGCTTGCCGTCCTCCACGGTGAACTCCATGTCCTGCATATCGCGGTAGTGATCCTCCAGCGTCTTGCACACCTGCTCGAACTGGGCGAAGGCCTTGGGGAACTTCTCTGCCATCTCGGCGATGGGCATGGGGGTGCGGACGCCAGCCACCACGTCCTCACCTTGGGCGTTGGTGAGGAACTCGCCGAACAACTTCTTCTCGCCAGTCGCAGGGTCGCGGGTAAAGGCCACGCCGGTGCCGCAGTTGTCGCCCATGTTGCCGAAGGCCATGGACTGGACGTTGACGGCGGTGCCCCATGAATAGGGGATGTCGTTGTCCCGGCGGTAGACATTGGCGCGGGGGTTGTCCCAAGAGCGGAACACCGCCTTGATGGCGCCCATGAGCTGCTCCTTGGGGTCGCTGGGGAAGTCCGCGCCGATCTTGGACTTATATTCGGCCTTGAACTGGCTTGCCAGCTCCTTGAGGTCGTCGGCGGTCAGCTCCACGTCCAAAGTGACGCCCTTGCGCTCCTTCATCTGGTCGATGAGCTGCTCGAAGTACTTCTTGCCCACCTCCATGACCACGTCGGAGTACATCTGGATGAAGCGGCGGTAGCTGTCGTAGGCGAAGCGGGGGTTTTTGGTCTTCTTGGCAACGACTTCCACCACCTGGTCGTTGAGGCCCAGGTTGAGGATGGTGTCCATCATGCCGGGCATGGAGGCCCGTGCGCCGGAGCGGACGGAGACCAGAAGGGGATTTTCATGGTCGCCGAACTTCTTGCCGGTCAGCTCCTCCAGCATATCAATGTTTTTCATGATCTCCGCTTGGATCTCGGCATTGATCTGGCGGCCGTCCTCGTAGTACTGCGTGCAGGCCTCAGTGGTGATGGTGAACCCTTGGGGAACGGGCAGGCCGATGGAGGTCATCTCGGCCAGATTCGCGCCCTTGCCGCCCAGCAGCTCACGCATATCCTTGTTGCCCTCGGAGAATTTGTACACATACTTCTTGCCCATGTGCTTCATCCTTCCTCTCAAATAGTATAAATTTACCGGGAATCTCTTGTAATGGATTCATTCTACCATTCTCCACGGGAAATGACAAGGGCGTGGCGGTAATTTTTTCATGTTTTTCTCTTTCCCCGGCCCACGGCTTTGGACACCTCGCAAACCGCCACCGGCACAAGGGCCAGCGCGGCCACCGTCATCCACTGAAGGGCGGTGAGGGGCACGGTGGAAAACACCGCCCGAAGGGGCGGCAGAAGGAGGACGGCAAGCTGCATGGCAAGGCCCGCCAAAAACGCCTTGTTCATCGCCCTGTTGGAAAAGACCCCCATGGCAAAGAGGGAGGCGGTCTCGCTGCGGACGTTGAAGGCGTGGAACAGCTGGGTCAGGGTGAGGGTGGCAAAGGCCATGGTGTTGGCGGCGGCGCTGTCCCCAAAGCGGAACAGCCCCAAAAAGTACGCCGCCAGCGTCAGGCCGCCCACCATCACCCCCTGCCAGATAAGCCGGAAGGTAAATTTCCCGTCAAACAGCCGCTCCTTGCCGCCCCGGGGCGGCTCGTCCATCATCCCCGGCTCTACCGGCTCTACCCCCAGCGCCAGCGCAGGCAGGGAGTCGGTCACTAAATTGAGCCACAAAAGCTGCACGGGTACAAGGGGCATCTGGGCCAGATCCAGAAGGGTAGCCACAAAGAGGGTCAGGATCTCCCCGATGTTGCACGAGAGCAGATAATGAATGGCCTTTTTGATGTTGGCATAGATCCCCCGCCCTTCAGCCACGGCGGAGACGATGGTGGAAAAGTTGTCGTCGGTGAGAATGAGGTGGGAGGCGGACTTTGCCACCTGTGTCCCCGTCTTGCCCATGGCGCAGCCAATGTCCGCCTGACTGAGGGCGGGGGCGTCGTTGACCCCGTCCCCCGTCATGGCCACCACGTGGCCGCGGGCCTGAAGGGCCTTGACGATCCGCATTTTATGCTCCGGGGTCACCCGGGCAAAGACGCGGATACGCTCCGTCTCCTCCTCCAACTGCTCTTGGGTGAGAAAGTCCAGATCCGCCCCGGTGACTGCGCCGCCGTCGTTGTCCAAGATCCCCAGATCCCGGGCCACCGCCACGGCGGTGGAGCGGTGGTCGCCTGTGATCATCGCCACCCGAATGCCCGCCTGACGGCAGCGCTCCACCGCCTTCGCCGCCTCCGGGCGGGGCGGATCTATCATCCCCGCCAGCCCCAAAAAGGTCAAATGCTGCTCTACCCGCTCGGGGATAGGCTGCTTGGGTAAACTGTCCAGCGTCCGCCGCGCCGCCGCCAGCACCCGCAGCGCTCCCCGGCCCATGTGGGCGTTGGCCCGCTCCACCTCCCGCCGCAGGGAAGCGGTCAGCGGCACTTCCCCCGCCGCGGTCAGGATACGGTCGCACCGCGCCAGCAGCAGGTCGGGCGCGCCCTTGACCAAGACGGTCGTACCGCCCCCTTCTCCGGGATGAAAGGTGGTCATCCGCTTGCGGGAGGAGTCGAAGGGGATGTCCCCCATGCGGGGATATTTGGCCCGCATGGCCTCCGGGCTTAGCCCCGCCCGCCGGGCCGCCTCCAAAAGTGCCACCTCGGTGGGGTCGCCCACCGTCACCCCGTCGGGGTCGGCGTTGGCGTCGTTGCAGAGGGCAAAGGCCGTCAGCGCGGCGGTCTCCCCCGCCCCGCTCAAGCTCCACACTGCCTTGACCTCCATGCGGTTTTGGGTCAGCGTGCCCGTCTTGTCCGAGCAGATCACCCCCGCGCAGCCCAAGGTCTCCACCGCAGGCAGCTTGGTGACGATGGCCCCCTCCTTCGCCAGCCGTTGAACGCCCAGCGCCAGCACGATGGTGACAATGGCGGGCAGCCCCTCCGGGATGGCCGCCACCGCCAGCGACACCGCCGTCAAAAACATCCCCAGCAGGTCTTTCCCCTGCAAAAGTCCCACGCCGAACATGAACGCGCACACGCAAAGGCACACAAAGGACAGGGTCTTTGAAATTTCCCCCATCTTTTGCTGAAGGGGGGTGGCACGGGTCTCCTTCGACCCAAGCATCCCCGCGATGCGGCCCATCTCCGTGTCCATTCCCGTGGCGGTGACCACCATCGACCCCCGGCCCGCCACCGCCAGCGTCCCGGAAAGGGCCATGTTCGACCGCTCGGCCAACGGCGTGTCCTCCCCCAGCGGCCCGCCGGGGGCTTTGTCCACGGGCACACTCTCGCCGGTCATGGCGCTCTCGTCGATCCGCAGTCCGGAAGCGGACAGCAGCCGTCCGTCCGCCGGGATCATGTCGCCCCCCTCTATGTAGACCAGATCGCCGGGCACCAGCTCCCGGGCCTCCACCCGGCACAACGCCCCGTCCCGCCGCACCAGCGCCGTGGGCGCGGCCATGTCCCGCAACGCGTCCAACGCCTTTTGGGCGTGATCCTCCTGCGTAATGGACAGCACCGCGTTGACCACTACAATGAGCAAAATAATGGCGCTGTCCAAGAAGTCCTCTCCCCCGCTGACCCACCACGAAAGCCCCGCCGCCGCCAGCAGCACCAAGATCATGGGGTCTTTGAGCTGGGACAGGATACGCCGCAGCAGAGAGGGCGGCTTGCCCGCCGCCAGCGTGTTCGGGCCGTAACGCTGCAGCCGCTGGGCCGCCTCCCCTTTGCTCAGCCCCCGGCGCTGGTCGCAGCCCAGCGACTTCAAAATGTCCTCCGTCCTTTCGCAATGGTTGACCACCGCCATCACTTCCTTTCGGAAGGGCAGTCTACCACGCCTTGTCCAAAAAAGAACGGGAATTTTAGGCCAAGCCCAAAATTCCCGTTCCCGTATTTTTGTGTCGTTTTCAGCGGTATTTTCCAAAATACCACCCGGTCACCCCGTCCTTCTTGCACAAAAGTCCCCGACTCGTGGTTCGCACCACCGCCAGCCCCTCTCCCCGCGCCGCCGGCAGGCGGTAGTCGGTGGAATCCTCGCAGGTGACGCCCTCCGGGCCGAAACGCAGATACTCGTTCAAAATGTCCAGCGCCCTGCCGCTCTCCACATGGCGGCAGCGGGAGAACTCCTCCCCCCGCTCCAGCACCTCCAACGCGCTGTGCCCCCAGCGGATGTTCACCGGGTTCTCCGACGCGTCCTGCTCCTCCAGCGCGGTCACCGTGGGGAAGCCGTCGTAGGCCACAAAGGAAAACCCCTCCGCAGGATCAAAGGGCAGCCGCAGGGCGTTCAATTGCCCGTCCACCTTGAGGGTGCAGCCGCCGTCGATGCTGATAATGTGGCTTTCCTCGTCGATGATGGGGTTGGCGCAGGCGATGTCCCCCCGATAGAGGGTCACCGGGGTGTGCCCCGCAACGAGCCAGCGGCGGAAGGAATGGCCCTGCTCCCGGAAGTGGTCGTTTTTCATGCAGTCGAAAGCAATCAGACCGTCCAGCCCCTCCTCCCGGGGCACGCCGCCGTGAACCAGCAGGTAATCGCCGTTCAAAAGGATGTGGGGCATGGCCCGCAGAAAGTCCAGCTCCGGGGCAAACCGGGCGCGGAAGGTCTCGCGGGCCATGGGATAGTCCCCCCGCCCGTTCAGAGGCACGCCCGCCTCCGAGGCCATCTGCACCAGACAGCTTTTCTCCCCCAAATTACCGATCCACCGCTCAAAAAAGTCGTCCGGCAGCTCGCCGCCCTCGTCCACAAAGTCCAGCACCAAATTGTCGCAGTTGCCCAAAAGGAAGCGCAGGTCGTGGGTCTTTTCCAGCTCCATCAGATAACGCAGAGTAGCCAGACTGCCGGTGTTGCGCTCCACAATGTCCCCCATGACGATCAGGGTGTCCTCCTGCGAAAAGGCGAGCTTGTCCAAAAGCCCCTTCAAAAGGGGCAGATTGCCGTGAATGTCGCTGACGCAGAAGGTGCGCTGTCCCTGCTCCAAAACGAGGGGGGCGACCCGCGCCCTTTGGCGGCTCATGCCCTTCCCTCCCAACTGCACTGGTAGGCGCACCAGCCCTTGCGCTCCAAGGCGTCCACGATCACAAAGCCGTTTTCCTCCAGCGCGGCGCGCACCTCGGCGGCGCGGGTGTCGATGATCCCCGCGCACAAAAAGTGTCCGCCGGTTGCCAGCCACGGCCCGACCATCCCCGCCAGCGGGATAATGACGTCCGCCACAATGTTGGCCAAAATCAAGTCCCAAGGCTGCTGAGCCAACTCGGTTTGCAGGGACTTGTCCCCCAAAACATCTCCGGCTAACAAGTGGTAGCTTTCCCGGCTAACGCCGTTTAGCTCCCCGTTTTCCCGCGCCACATCGGGGGCTTTGGGGTCGATGTCCACCCCCAGCGCATAGTCCGCCCCCAACTTGAGGGCGGCAATGGACAAGATGCCGCTGCCACAGCCCAGATCCAGCACCCGCTGGCCCGTTTGGGCGTAGCGCTCCACCCCCTCCAGGCAGAGCTGGGTGGTGGGGTGCGCTCCCGTCCCGAAGGTCAGGCCGGGGTTGAGGATCAGGCTCACCCGCCCCGCAGGGGGCGTTTGCTCCATCCATTCGGGGACGACGTACAGCCGCCGGCCGATCTCCAAGGGCTGATAATACTTCTTCCAGCCGTTGGCCCAGTCCTCTTCCTCCATGGGGCTGACGGTGACGCTAACGTCCATTAGCCCTTTCAGATATCCCTCCGCTTCCGCCCTTCCGGCGTCGGTGGCGGGGACGTAAAACTTGATCTGGGCCACGCCGGACATCCGCTGTTCCAGCTCCTCGTCCACATAGTCCCAATATTGGCGGTTTTCCTCCAAAAAGCGGCGGAAATCCCCCTCGTCCTCAATGACCAGCCCCTCCGCGCCGTTGGCGGTGAGCTTGGCCGCCAGCGCGTCCAGCTTGCCGGAGGCGGTGGCGAGGCAATATTCCAGCCATGTCATCAGCGGTGTTCACCCAAGAAAAACAGAGCCAGCGTGCCCGGGCCGGAGTGGGCGCCGATGACCGTCCCGGTATAGCCGATGCGGATATCCTTTGTGCCAAAGCGTTCCCGTACCATCTGTGCCAGCTGCTCGGCGTCCTCCAGACAGTCGCCGTGGCAGATAAACATGGTCTGGCCGGCGGGGTCGATGGCCAGCTCCGCCGCCTTGTCCACGATGGCCTTGATCGAGCCCTTCCGGCCGCGGGTCTTGGACATATTGATGAGGTGGCCCTCGTCGTCCACGTGGAGCACCGGCTTGATGGAGAGCATCGTGCCCAGCGCCGCAGCGGTGGCGGACACCCGGCCGCCCCGCTTGAGGAACATCAGATCGTCCACGGTGAACCAGTGGCAGAGGTGGAGCTTGTTCTCCTCAGCAAAGTCCCGGGCTTCCTCAAGGGTCGCCCCGGCGCGCTTTTTCATCACCGTGTGGTAGACCAGCAGCCCCTGCCCCCGGGAGGCGCACAGGGTGTCCACCACATAGATCTTGCGGTCAGGGTACTCCTCCGCCAGCTCCCCCGCCGCCAACAGGCACGCCTGACAGGAGGAAGACAGCCCGGAGGAAAAGGCCAGCATCAGCACGTCCTTCCCGTCCTTCAAAATCGGCTCAAACACCCCTTTGGCGTCCTCCAAGTTGAGGGCGGCGGTGGTGGCTACCTCGCCGGCGCGCAGGCGTTCATAAAACACATGGGGATCCATGTCCCGGTTGTCGGGATAATCGGAATAGGTCGCGCCGCCGATGGTGAATTTCAGCGGGATGACCTGAAGCTCCAACTCTTTGACCTCCGCAGCGTCCAAGTCGGCGGAGGAATCGGTCACGATCACATACTCATTCATGGTTTAGTCCTCTTTTCCTTCTTTTTTCTTCTTTTTCTTCTCCCCGGCCGGGGGAGGGGCGGGCTTGCTCTGCTTTTCCAGCAGATCCAGCACCCGCTGGCAGGCCAGCTTGTTGACGTAGCTGTCCAGCGCCAGCCGCAGGGCCAGCGCGGGCAGGTCGGCCTCCTTGGCGTTTTCGTCCAGACTGTCCGCCACGGCGCTCATGGACTCGTCCAGCTTTCCAAGGAAGAAGGCGTACCAGTCCTCCGCCACCACGTGCTGGTTGTCCACCGCGTTCAAAAGCGCGGCCAGCTCCTTCATGGACAGCACCGGCTTGAGGGCGCAGATCGCGGTGAGGTAGGCCAGATGCTTGCGGCCGTACCGCTTGCCCTCCGCCCGGGGGAGCAGCCCCGCCTTGATGTAGTTGTTCACCATGGCGGCGGTAAGGGCGTCCCCCTCTTCGGTGGGGATCAGCTGGCGGGGCATATAGGAGATGAGCTGATCCATGTAAAGGGCCAGATCAGGCAGCTCCTCCCAGCCGTCAGGCCGCTGTTTCCCCAGCCGTGCCTTTAGGTTTTTTATCTCTTTCATGGCGTCACCGACCTTCCCGGCTCGTAATTCGAGTTATTATATCACGGCATTTTTCAGATTGCAATAGGTGAAGCTGTCGAAACGTCCCTCTTGACAGGCGGTTTGTGGCGGAATATAATAAGCTAACGGCTAATAGTAATTAGGCTAACGGGAACAAGCCCCTGCGCGGGGCGTATCACAAGGAGGCCGCACACATGGAGACCCCTTCCACCAGAGAGCGCATTTTGGCGGCGGCGCTGGAGCTTTTCAGCCGCAAGGGCTACGAAAACGCCAGCATGAACGACATTGCCGAGGCGGTGGGCATCCGCGCGCCGTCCCTTTACAAGCACTTCCCCGGCAAGGAGGCACTGTTTGCCGCCGTGACCCCCGCCGTGGAGCAGCACTACCAGACCTTATGGGCGGACGCCGCCGCCGCGCAGGCCCGGCTGGAGCGGGAGGCCCAAGGACCGGGCTCGCTCCGCGCCGAAAGTCTGGAGGGCGAAGCCCTGACTTGGGTTCAGGCGGAGCTGGAGCGCGGCCGCAGCTGCCGCGTCTTTGCCCGCCAGTGGGGCGAGGGCCTTCGCTGGCTGTGGGACGAGCCGCTGGCCCTTTACGAGGGGCTGTTCTCCCGTCTCATGGAGCAGCAGGCAGTGAAGCGGGCGGACGCGCAGGTGATGGCGGCGGAATACCTTGCCCCTATCCTCGCCTTCCTTGCCTTGGCTGACCGGGAGGACGCCCGGCGCGCCGGGGTGGAGGAGGAGATCCGCAAGCACATCCGCCAGTTTTGCCGGGCCTTTGCCGTCAAGGAGCGCACCGCGCCCCCCGGCGGCGGCGTGCGGGGTCTGTTTCGGAGGTAACAAAAAGCGTGAGCGGAATACCGCTCACGCTTTTGTTTTGCCCGTTCAGTCCACCTGCCGCATATTGGGCCAACGGCGGGTCATAAAGTCGTCGGGGTACTGCTCGTCCAAAAAGGCCTCCAGCCGGTTGGCGGGCTGGGGCTGGAGAGGCCGCGCCTGATGGCGGAGCATGGCCAGACCGGTGAGCACGCCGTTGCACAGCATCAGCGCCACCACCACCCAAGTGGCGATCTTCCCCGCCACCAGCGGGACGGCCTCGATCCCCTTGCAGAGCAACGGGTAGGCGATCTTCACCCACACCACCGCCAGCACGCCCCAGAAGAAGCAGAACAGCAAATTGGTGCGCCCGCCGATGTTGAGGGGCATATGGCTGTAATCCCAAAAGACCGTTCCAAACACCAGCTCGGTAAACACGCTGCACATATATTCATACACGCCGCCGATGACGAAGCCCGCCAAAAACACATAGCGGTCGGCCTTCTGGGCCAGCGGCTGGAGGATGACCGTCAGCACCACCGCCCCCAAGCCCCACACAAAGCTAAACGGACCGTAGAGGACGCTGGAGCGGGACATCCAGATGTGGCTCACCAGCCGCACCCAGCACATTTCGATCAGGTCGCCTCCCAGCGCGGTGAGGAAAAACACCCAAATGAGCTTATCCCAGCACAGCCCCTTGGCAAACACTGCCCGGCGTTCCTCATCCTCCGCCGACGCTTCCCGCTGAATGCCGGGATAGGCTTTGTTGAGCCGCCGCCATACGAAGTTGGACACCCAAGCCGCCAGCTTGGTGCGTCCTTCCCGCTGCCGCCGCTTGTTGGACGCGCCCGACCCCGTCCGCAGGGCGTACACGGACACGGCAAAGTCCACCGCCAACAGCCCCACGAACACCCACACCACGATCTGCTTGACCAGCGTGGGGATCATCAGCTCCACCGCCATTACCAGCGGATGCACCAGCAGATAGCTCAGGTAAAACGCGCCGCCCACCGAAAGGGAGGCCACAAGCCCCCACTTTCCACCGCCGATGGCCCGCTTCTTTGCCCGCTCCCACTGCACGCCGGGGGTGAGCAGCCGCGCCAGCACCGCGGCCAGCGTCTCCACCACCGTGGCAATGACGGTGCAGAAGGCAAATTGCAGCACAGGCAGACCGTTCAGGGTGGGCAGAACCAAGATCAGGAGCAGGGCGGTGACGCCGTAGGACGCCACCAGCGGCGCGGAGAGAAAGCCCCGGTCGTAAAAGCCCCGGCGGGTGACGGCAAAATACGCCGCCTCCACCAGCCAGCCCGCAAAGGCGTAGATCAGCCAAAACAGGGCCAGATCATAGAGGGTGTATTCCATGAAGTGTATCCTTTCTATGTTTACTGCCCTCTATTGTACCCCTATTCGTACTTCTTTGCAACCACCATCACGGGAACGAGCAGGCCCAGACAGGCGGTCAGCGTAATGCCCACCTCCCAAGCCGTCCCCCATTGGGGCACGCCGGAGCGCAAAAGGCCGTAGACAGGCGGAAAGACCACCGGAACGATCACCAGCCACCACCGCAGGGCGGACAGGATGTGAGGCCAATTGCCGTTGTGAAAGCGAATCCCCGTCAGATTGAGGCGCACAGGGCCTTGCTGGAAAGAGGTGATCTTGTTCTCGTCGTAGTACCGGGCCAGCCGCGCAGGGGCAAAAAACACCGCCCAGAAGCCGAAAATCAGGCACAGCAGCTCTGTGAGAAAGACGGTGTTAACCAGCTCCGCCCGGCTGACCCCGTTCCAAAACAGGGAGCACAGCCCCCAAAACCCCAAAACCGTCGAGACGGCCCAAGCGACCTGCCAGCGGCGGCGGTGCTTGTCCCGCTGCGCCCCCTCGTCCGCAAATTGGATGGCGCGCCCCACCAGCGTCTCCGCCTCTTCCGCCCCCATGGGCCGCTCCTCCATCCGCTCTCCCCGCAGCAGCTCGGCCACAGACACGCCCAAGCACCGGGCCAGCGGTTCTAACAGCGTAATGTCGGGCAGGCTTTGGCCGGTCTCCCACTTGGATACCGCCTTGTTGGACAAAAAGAGCTGGTCGGCCAGCGCCTGCTGGGTCAGCCCCTTTTCTTTGCGCCGCGCGGCCACAAATGCGCCGAATTTTTCCCGGTCAATGGATTCCATTATGTTTCACCTCACCGCCATCCTACCATCCCGCCGCAAAGCCGTCAATCTCCCCGTGGTAGAATCGGGCGCGCAGCTTTATTTTGTCAGGTATGTGCTGTCGTTGAACGCCATACGGTACTGTTTGGGGGTTTTCCCGTATTCCTTCCGAAACGCCGTGGAAAAGTGGCCGGAGTTGGAAAAGCCCATCTGGGCGGCAATGGCCGCCACCGGGAGGGCGGTGGTCTCCAAATAGCGTTTGGATTCCTCCAGCCGCAGGTACTCGAAGTATTTCTTGGGCGAAGTGTTTAGCTTCCGCACAAAAATATTCCGCAGCGTCCGCTCCTCTACGTTCAGATATCGGCACAGCTCCGTCACCGAAAAATCATGGAGGTTTTCCCGCATATACACCAACGCCGTATTCAGCAGCAGGCGGGGCTGCGCCCCCATCCCCTCCTCCGCCAGCCCGGCGGACGCATAATAGATAAACTGAAACAGCACCCCCGCGCTCTGCACGCGCTCCTGCTTAGCCGTGGCGTGAAGCGTCCCCAAGTTATGCAGATGACCGAGTGGGAAGCACAGAGGATCATAGGCACAGCCCCGCTCACCTACGAGAAAACCATAGCCGTGACGGACAGCGAAGGCCAGACCTTAAACGTCATAAACTACCGCCAGTACAACCGCGCCAAGAATCAGGCCGGGACAGCGGCAGAGCCTACCGATCAAAGCCCATAAACGAAAATCCAGCGGCTACCGCCGCCACCGCTGACCCCCTACCAATCACGCCCCGCAGGGCGCACCGCTAAAAAGAATTTTTTGAAAGGAGTAATGTCCAATGAAGCCCCTTCCTACGCAGGGAGGGGCAACGAGGAAAACACCCCAACCCTGCTCACAAAGCAGTAACGAACTGTCGATTATGATTGAATTATTATCAAAAGCCAAAGAATCCCTTGAAATGCTTGCAGTTTTCGCTAAATTGTGCTATAATAGGGAAGTAGACCCCAGCGGCTTTACGTCTCAGACCATAGAGCCGCCGCACCTTGGAAACTGCATAGCTCAGTGGGAAGCCTTGCCACTCTCGGAAGGAGAAACCGAGATGGCAACCAAAATTAGTCAATCTATTGTAGTCAATGGCACACGGTGTTGGATTCGCGCAAACACTATGCAAGAGTTTGCCGACAAAATTATTAAGCTGACCTCCACGCCACAAGCGACCATAGCCCACCCCTTCACAGACTATGCGTGGAACTGGTACAACACCTATTCCAAGCCCAACGTGGAGACCGCCACGGCTACCACCTACAAACGCCAGCTTGACCTTCACATTCTCCCGGCTCTGGGCGAGTTGGCGGTGGAGGATATCACCACCGACCACATACAAGCCCTATTCAACGGCATTTCCGGGGCAAAGGCCACCAAGGACAAGGTGCGAATGGTACTCAACCAAATCATGGACGCCGCCGTGGAGGATGGTATTATCCCCCAAAACCCGGTGAAGTCCCGGCGGGTGAAAATCACAGGCAAAGCCAGCACCCCCACAGCCCCGTACAGCGTGGAGCAAATGCGTTACCTCGTCCAGCACTTGGGGGATGTTCAAAACCCCGTAGACCGGGCTTATTTGGCCTTACAAGCCCTTCACCCCATGCGGCTGGAGGAAGTGCTTGGGCTTCGGCGGGAGGACGTTGACAAGGAAGCTATGGCGATCCACATTCGCCGTGCTGTCACCCACCCCACCCGTAACCAGCCGGAGATCAAGGAGACCAAGACGGGCGCAAGCGTCCGCACCATCGGCCTGTCGGCTCTGGCTCTGCCCCATCTGCTCCAAAGCGTGGCAAGCGGTGAATTTATCTTCGGCGGCTCTGCTCCCCTGTCCTATACCCAAGTCAGAAGAATGTGCAACCGTATCAAGAAGGACACGGGCTTTTCCGAAAACATCACGCCCCTGCGCTTCCGCACCACCGTTCTGACCGACCTTTACGACCAGACCAAGGACATTAAGCTGGCGCAGACCGCCGCAGGGCATACCACGTCCGCTATGACGTTAAAGCACTACGTCAAGGGACGGGAGACCCACGCCGACGCCACCGCCGCCGTTAACCAGCTTTACTCCGCTTAGTTGCAAATCAGTTGCACTCACCCAACCCCGCCAACCGTTGCGCCCCAACGGTTTCCGGGTACAAAACCGTCTCAAAAGTTGCACTGGCAGTTGCAAATCCCCCATTTTTTAGTAACGAGGTCGCCCAAAAAGCCAAAGAAAAACCCGCTATCCCTTGCGGGACAACGGGTTTTCTTGGAGCTGCTGGGCAGATTCGAACTGCCGACCTCATCCTTACCAAGGATGCGCTCTACCTACTGAGCTACAGCAGCAAAGATGGCGACTCGGAAGGGACTTGAACCCTCGACCTCCGGCGTGACAGGCCGGCGCTCTAACCAACTGAGCTACCGAGCC
>CAJUAS010000002.1 GCA_910584395.1 uncultured Oscillospiraceae bacterium
CACCACCGGCACCTGCGCCATGCATCAGCGCCAGCTGACCACCGCCATTAAGCGCGCCCGTCAGATCGCCCTGCTGCCCTACGTGACCGATTGATTCATACCAAAAAGGCAACCGCGTAGGCGGTTGCCTTTTTTCAACGGGAGGTTTTGATATGACAAACCAAGAACTGGTTCAAACCGCCTTTTCCATGCTGGAGCGCGCCTACGTCCCCTACTCCCAGTTTCCCGTGGGCGCAGCTCTGCGGTGCAAGGACGGCTCGGTATTCACCGGCTGCAACATTGAAAATGCCGCCTACGGCTCTACCATCTGTGCCGAGCGCACCGCGCTGGTAAAAGCCGTCAGCGAGGGTCACCTTGCCGACTGGGACGCCATCGCCATCGCAGGCAACAGCGCCGATTACTGCTGGCCCTGCGGGTCTTGCCGGCAAATGCTCTTTGAGTTCTGCCCCGACCTCACGGTTCTGGTGGCCCGGGCGGACGGCGACTTCGTCACTCTGCCCCTCAAAAAGCTCCTCCCCTACGGCTTCGGCCCGGACTCGCTGACGCAGGAGGCATAACGGCGCGGGTCACTTCTCCGCGAGGTATTCCTCCAGACAGACGTCCAGCGCGCGGATCTGCTCCGCGTCCTCCCGGCCTACGTAGCGGTAGTGCCACGGCTCGTAGATGATGCCGGTGATGTCGCTTTTCCCGGTGGGATAGTGGAGGATGAAGCCGTATTCCCAGCAATGCTCCAAAAGCCATTCCTGAACCTCGGTATCCTCTTGAGATTCGTCCAAAAGCTGATGGCTCATATCTGCAATATCCACCGCCAGACCAAGTTCATGCTCGCTTGTGCCGGGGACGGCCACCACCTTCCCCGCCTCTTTTGTCGCGTCCGTTTCCGAATACCCCTGCTCCATCAGGCGGTCAACTTTATTCTGAAACAGTTCCTCCTGCTCCTCATGCGTCCGATATGCGGAGCAGATCACCGGGTTCAGCCCCGCCCCCCGGCAGGCATCTATCATGGCTTGAAGGTCGGGATAGCACCGCTCATCCACCCGAAGGCCATTGCTCAGGGTCACCGTTTGGATGGCGTGATCCTCCGGCACGGGCTTTTGGAAATTGACCAGCTGCAGCTTCCAGCCGTCTGTTGTGATGGGTCTCCACGCCGGGGACGACTCAGGCGCGCTGGGTGACGGCCCGACCGGCGACGGGTGACTGGAAACGGGCGGCGGGGCGTTTTTTTGCCCCCGCCAAAGCATCATTCCAACAAGGAAAACCGCCAAACAGGCTGCAATGATCCAAAAAAGTATCCGCCGGCGTTTCCTTCTTCTGCGCCTGTATCTGCGCTGGCGGATGCGCTCCTGCGCTTCTATTCTGCTTTGCACCCTGCACCCGCCCTTTCTCTATATGATATCTCATTATAAAGCAAGCTGCGCCGCATTTCAACACAAAGCGACTCCCCCTACGGAAAACAGCCCCGCCAACCTTTTGGCAGGGCTGTTTTTGGGTTTGTTTTTACGGCCTCGCGGCCAGATAGGATGACAGATTCCAGCTCCGCCAGTCCCGGCAATCCTCCGCCGCCTGCGCCCGTTTCAACGCAATAAATTCGTCCGGCGGCACGCCAATGTCGGAAAAATATCCCTCCAGCTCCCCCAGCACATCGTAGGAAAGGTCGGCCAGATACTCCGCATCTACGGTGACCCGTGTCTCGATATCCTTCTGCCAGCAGTGGTACGAGACGTTGACATTGTACCACGCGGAGAGGTAGGCCGGGTTGATGGCGTTCAGGGCCAGCCACAAAGCAAAGCTCCCGCCGAACAGCACCCGGAAGAAGCGGAACTTGGGCCGCCACACCTTGCACAACGCGGACACCAGAAAAACGGCCGCCACCAGCATCCCCCAGTAGGTGAGCACCCGCTTGAAGGTGAGTCCGAAGGTGGTGACGTAGAGGGTCATGCGCCACGCGGCGGATACCAGCAGCACGAAGCTCTCCAAGATCAGCACCGTTCCGCCACACTGGACGGTCCGCCACCCCTTCCCCTCCCGGCGGGAAAGCTGCACCGCCAGCAGAAGAACGGACAGGTTGAGAAACACCACGCCCACCAGTTGGAAGAAGCCGCTGCGGGCATAGTCGGCGTAGCTGATGCCCGCCCGGGCCAGATATTCCGGCCCACCGAACAGGGCCATGGACTGCACCGCCAGAAAGAGCAGGTAAAGCCCATCCAACACCGTCAGCACCATGATCCAAAGGATCGGCTCAGCGGTCAGGCTCTTGCCCGCGATCTTCGGAAGAGGCGCGGTCTCCGGATGGCGCAGCGCATAGAGCAAGCTCATCAAAAACGGGATCGCCACCGCGCCCAGCACCAGCCAGCACAGCCAACGGCCCGCCGTTCTCAGCAGCCATGTCAGCCATTGGGTCGTCCACCGGGCCAATATCTGGTCAAACAAAGCGTCCGCCGACGCCAGCAGAGGGACGACCACCACCGCCAAGCAAGCCGCCATCAGAAGGCCCGCCAGCACCCACAGGATTTTCTTGCATTTGCGGTGTTTCAGCGACCGGGCCAGATCAAGATTGATCCCCGTATCCAAAAACAAGGCCTGAAACCCGCCTGCCCACCGCTGGGCGACCATTCGGGGGTCAAACCAAGGGTGCTTCTCCCCCTCAATCCATTCGTAGAGCTGAATGGGAGTGAGAAGGATCAAAAAGAACCCATTCCACATCCGAAACCATTCGCTGCGGGAGGTAAGGGCAAAGGTGAGGGCGAGCAGCAGATTGCCTGCCAGCAGCCACCGCCCGCTTGCCGTTTGGGGCGCGCCGAGGTAGACCCACACCAGCGCGTAAAACGCCGCTGCCAGCACAGTGACCCCCAGTCCCAGCGGGATATCGTAACGCACCGCGTCCATGGGAAAGCTCAGCACATCCCACCTCAGCGCGCCCCACAGCCATCCCAGCAGCCATGCCAGCCGGTCACGGCTGTCCACGGTCAAGGGCTTGCGCTTGACCTCCGCTGGCGCGCAAGGGGGTGCGGAGGGCTTGGGCGCGTCCTCTGGCCCGGGCATCAGGATCTCGATCTTTTCCATTTACCTCTCCTCCTCCCGGTACTCCAAAATGTCTCCCGGCTGGCAGTCCAGCGCTTTGCAGATAGCCTCCAGCGTGGAAAAGCGGATGGCCTTGGCGTGGTTGTTTTTCAAAATGGACAGGTTGGCCGGGGTTAGGCCGATCTTCGCCGCCAAGTCCCCCGCGCTCACCTTCCGTTTAGCCATCATCACGTCCAGATTTACACAAATTCCCATAGCTGCCTCCTATATGGTCAGGTCGTTTTCCGACTTCAGCTCATAAGCCTGCCGGAACAATGCGGACATGACCATGCACAGCAGCCCGCCCATGAAAAACAGGGGCACGAACAACGCATTGTAGGAGCAAAGGGAGGCCAGAGACCGGTAATACCAGATGCGCCACACCACCCGCACCAGCGCGGCGGCGGAGATGAGGAAGCAGCACACCGCCGCGGTTTTCAGACTCTTGCCGTTGGCCGCCTGAAAGGGTTCCCCCGTCACGATGGTCCCCAGCACCCGCCGGGCCTGCCACAAGATCACCGCCGTACAGATGCCGCAGCTCACTAAAAACAGGCACAGCACCGCGAACGCAGGGTTGCTCCCCCACTGTCCAAGCTCTCCCCAAAGGCGGAAGCACCAACCCAACGAGCCAAGGGCGTCTCCCAGCAGCGCTTGGGCATGAGTTGCTACCGTCCCCTTCCCCAAGGCCACCAGCCCCGGTACGAGGGGCAGCACCAAGAGGTTGCACACGAAGGTGACCGTGACCAGCACCTTCAGCACCCCCGCCAGCTTTTGCACCGATGTTTTTTCCATTGTTTTCCCTCCTTTGTGTGAGGCCAGCATACCACTTCCCTTTTCGTTTGTCAATCTATTTTTATTGTTTTTCGATAATTTATTTTTGTGAGACAATAAAGTTGTGCAAAAGAGAGACAGGGCAAGCGGTGTTCCGCTTGCCCTGTCTGGTGCGGGTATGGGGACTCGAACCCCAACGGATCGCTCCACGAGAACCTAAATCTCGCATGTCTACCAATTCCATCATACCCGCATACCTGATTATTTTATCATTCCCCCTTGCAAAAGTCAACGCGAGCGGTCATAATAGTCTCCAGCAAAGGAGGCCTTTCCATGAAGCAGATCATTGCCGTTCACGATTTGTCCGGGTTTGGAAAATGCTCGCTGGGCGTTGTCATCCCCACCCTTGCCGCCATGGGAGTGCGGGCCTGCCCCCTGCCCACCGCTTACTTATCCGCCCACACCGCCTTTCCGCCCTGTGAGCATTCCGTCTTTCTCGATCTCACCGCCCAGATGGAGGCCACGCTGGCCCACTGGGGAGAGCTGCACGCCCGGTTTGACGGGTTTTACAGCGGGTTTCTGGGCGCGCCGGAGCAAATGGAGATCTTGGAGGGGTGCTTGTCCGCCCGGCGGAGAGACGGCTTCCTTGCCATGGTAGACCCGGTGATGGGAGACGGCGGAAAGCCCTACCGCACCTACACGCCCCAGCTCTGCCGCAAGATGGCCGAGCTGGCCGCTCACGCCGACGTCATCACCCCCAACCTGACCGAAGCGGCCATTTTGCTCCAAGAGGACTACGACCCCGCCCCCACCCGGGAAAAGGCCGGGGATTGGCTGCGGCGGCTCAGTCTGGGGAGACGCAGAAGCGTCATCATCACCGGCCTTTCTCTCACCCCCGACGCCCTTGGCGCGGGGTGCTTCGACCGGGAGACGGGCGAGGTGGATTTTGCCCAAGCGCCTTTGGCCCACGGGACGTTTTCCGGCACAGGCGACCTCTTCGCCTCGGTGGCCTTTGGCAAGCTGCTGGACGGCGCGTCCCTGTCCGCCGCCGCCCAAGCCGCCGTGGAGTTTGTCTCTCTGGCTGCCCGCGCCACGCTGGAGCGGGGCGGCGACCCGGTGGAGGGCGCGGACTTTGAGCCGCTGTTACCCCTCCTTGCTCCCCAGAAGGTCTGATCTTCGGATGCCCTGCGCTTGGAGGGCCACCAGATAGAGTACCGCCCCAAAAACGGCGGTGATCAGGCAGCTTGCGGCGGCGTGCAGCCCCGCATCCAGCAGGTGGCCGAACAGCAGCCGGCAGCACAGGGCCATCAGCACTGCGCCCAGCCCCGGCGCGACCGCCCAAGAGAAGGTCTGCCCCTTCAGGTCGATGGCCTTACGCACCGACCGCCAGTTGAGCCATGCCCCCAGCAAAGAGCTGACCCACAGTCCGGTCACATAGCCCTTTAAGCCGATGTTGGGGTCTCCCACCAGAAAATAAGTAAACGCCAGTTGTACGCCGTCGCTGAGGAGCATATTTCCTGCGGCGGCGCTCTGCTTTCCAAGGCCGTTGAGAGCGCTGCCCAGCACCGCCTGATAGCCCGTGAATATGACCCCCACGGCCAGAGGCAGGATCATCTCCCCCGCCCGCGCATCCTTGAATAAAAGCTGTCCCAACGCCGGCCCGATGACCACCAGCAAAGCCATGCAGGGCAGCAGCACGCAGGAGGTCGCTGCCATCACCCGGCTGAGCTGCTCCCGGGCCTCCTTGCGCTTGTTCACCGCCACCGCCTGCGCCAACTTGGGCACCAGCACCAGCCCCAGCGCGCCGATGAAGGCCGTGGGCATCAGGAGCATGGGGATGGTCATGCCGTTGATGACGCCGAAATCGCTCATAGCCTCCCCCGCCGTCTTGCCCCCCTTTACCAGAAGCTGGGGGATCAAAATGGCGTTGGCCGAGCCCATGAGATTGCCCAAAAGCGCCGTGCTTCCCACGGGCAGGGCGATACGCCCGATCTCCCGCCACAGCCCTGCCGGGCGGGGGTAGCAGGGGGCGCACGACCCGATGCAACGGCGAAAGAGCAGGGTCAGCGTGGCGGCGGAGAACACCTCGCACACCACCATTCCCACGACAATGACCCCCACTGTCCCCTCGCCCCCCATGGGCAGGCAGAGAATCAGAAGGCCCAGCACCGCCACGGCGCGGATGACCTGCTCCGCCATTTCGGAAAAGGCCGGGGGACGCACCATTCCCACCCCGAAGAAGCAGTGTTTTTGGATGTTTTCAATGCCGGTGAGCAGGATGCAGGGCAGGAGCAAAACAAGCCCCGTGCGGGTGCGGGCGTCGCCCAGAATATACACGGAGATCGGGTCGGAAAAGGCCGCCGTCAGCACGGCCAGCGGCGCCAGCAGGCACACCAGACAGATGAGGCAGCTCCGCCGCACCTGACAGATCCCCATTTTGTCGCCCTTGGCCTGACAGCGGGCGGAGAGGGCGGAAGCCGCCACCGTCAGCCCCACGGTGGTAATGGAGGACAGCACGGAATAGACCGGCATGATGAGCTGGTAAAGGCCCATCATCTCCGGCCCGATCAGCCGCGCCAGCACGATCCGGTAGAAAAAGCCGACGATCTGTCCAAACAGGCCGCTGAAGGTCAACAGCATCGTGCCATACATCATCGTCCCCGAACGTCTGCCCACAGGCTTCACCCCCATAGGGTCACCCTATGCGCCGGACACGGCATCAAGAACCATAGAAACGCCGTCTATTTTCCCCTTGTACTTTTGCGGCAAATACGCTATAATGTCCTAAAACTTCACCCCGTCAGAAAGGAGGGCTGCCTGTGGCCCGTCCCGGTTTTATCCACGACCCGCTGGATATCAAGCTGCTGGTCTTATATGTCATGTCCCGCGTCGCCGCCCCGGTGGACTTCGCGGCCCTCACCGCTCTGGCCCTTCAGGATGACGGCATGGACTACTTTCTCTTCGCGCAGGCGGTGGAGGAGCTGGTGGCCAGCGGCCACCTCATGCTGGGGGACGACGGCCTTTACTCCATCACCGAAAAGGGCCGCGCCAACAGCGCCGTGATGGAGAACTCCCTTCCCTCGGTGGTGCGCGGGCGGTGCAACCGCGCCTTGGCCAGCCACAACAATGCCCTGCGCCGCGCCGAGCAGGTCACCGCGCAGGTGGATACCATGGAGGAGGGCCGTTGTCAGCTCACGCTGGGGCTTTCCGACGACGCCGGGGAGCTGTTCCGCTTAACGCTGGCCATGCCTGACCGGGCGCAGGCCCAGTCGGTGGCGGACAGCTTCCAAGCCGCCCCCGACAAGCTGTTTCACGCCTTGGTGGCGGTTTTGCTGGACAACGGAAAGGAGGAAACATGATGCCGGAGATCATGGTGCTGGGCTACCCTCTGTCCATGCTGTTTCTCTACTTCTGCTTCTACGCCTGCGCCGGATGGTGCATGGAGACAGTCTACTGCTCTATTCTGGAAAAGCGGTTTGTTCCCCGGGGCTTCCTCCACGGCCCGCTGTGCCCCATCTACGGCGTGGGGGTATTGCTGATGATCCTGTTTTTCTCCCCGCTGAAACACAATCTGGTCATCTTTTATCTGGTCTCCACGGTGGTCATGTCCGCTTGGGAGTATTTCGTGGGCTGGTTTTTGGAGGTCACCACCCACATGAAGTACTGGGATTACAGTATGTACCGCTTTAACCTCAAAGGCCGCATCTGCCTTTGGGTGTGTCTGGTCTGGGGTCTGTTGTCCTATGTGTGCATCTTCTGGATCCATCCGCCCGTGGCGGCGCTGTTCGCCCAGATCCCCCTTCTTGTCCGTCAGATCGCTGCCATTGTGCTGGCCTTGGCGGTGCTGGCCGACGCCGTTTTCACCATCCGCGAGCTGGCTCTGATGACCAAGGTTCTGGATACGCTGCAAAGCCTCAGCGGCGAGCTGCAGCTTCAGGTCTCTCTGGGTAAAATGGAGCTATCTGACCGTATTGGGCAGGCCAAAGGACTGGTCACCGACAAACTTCAGGATGCCAAGGAGGCTATGGCCACTCTCCTGCCCGAATCGGTCACGGACGCCGGAAGCAAGCTCAAGTCCCGCTATAATGATCTGGTAGCCTCCGCCGAGCGGTACTCCCGCCGTCTCCGCAACGTCTACCATCCTAACTCCCCCCGTCTGGACGAGCATATCCGCCGGGACATCAGCGAGCAGGCCGACAAGCTGGCTCAGGCCCGCAGGGACGCCCGCGCCGCCAAACGCGCAAAGCGGAATTGACTTTAGGTCAGATTGATCCAATACCGCCGCACAAGCCTCTCCCCGTCAGGCACTTTGTTCTCCAGCGCGGCGTTAAAGTGGAGGATGGTACGGGCCGAGCCGGGGTTGTCGTCGTCGCAGGTGACCAGCACCTTGTTCATCCCCAGCGTCTCCCGGCAATAATCCAGCGCCAAGGCCAGCATCTCGGTGGCGTAGCCCCGGCGGCGCAGCCCGGGATGGACGCTGTACCCGATGTGTCCGCCGATCCGCTCCAAATGTTCGTTCAGCTCATGGCGGACGTTAACCATGCCCACCAGTACCCCCTCGGTATCCAGCGCCAGAAAGGTATCCGCCTTGACCCAGCCCGGCACATCTCCGGTACAGGCGTGGTGAAGCCAGTAGTGGAAGTCCTCCGTCTCCCGCAGGCCGGAAGCCCCGTCGGTGTCCTCACCGCTGTCTAAAAACGCCTGCCGGTAGGCCCAAATCGCCCTTTCGTCCTGCTCGGTGGGGTAAATCAAACGCAGCCGGGCAGAGGCGGTCTCCCCTTTTGTCGCCACGCAGCGGCAAATGGGCTTCCCCTCTTGATAGAATTTCTCCTCGTAGTCGGTCATAATGCCCTGCACGCCGCGGGCATGGAGGTTGCGCGTCACCTCCGACAACGTGTAGCCCGCCTTGGGGAACTGAAAGAGCGACCACTCGAACAGATCGGTGTTGTCCGTTTTGAAGTGGATCTCGCCCCCCGCCCCCAGCACGCGGGCATACCGCCGCAGGAAGTCGGGGTGGGTCAGCCGCCGTTTGGCCTGCGCCTTGGAGGGCCATGGGTCGGAGAAGTTGAGGTACAGGCGGTCTATTTCCCCATCGGCGAAATAGTCCCGCAGGGCTTCGGCATTGGCGTCGATGAAATAGACGTTTTGGAGGCCCATCTCGCCGCAGCGCTCCATGGCTACCACCATGGCGTCTGCCACCCGTTCCAAGGCGATGAACAAAGCCTCTGGATTCGCCTGAGCGGTCTGGGCGGTAAAGCGGCCCTTGCCGCAGCCCAGCTCAAGCCATACCGCTTTACATCCGGGCATCAGCTCCCGCCAGCGACCCTTTTGGGCGGCGGGATCGGTAATGAGGCGGGGCTGCTGTCTGGCCCAACGTTCCTCAAGATGGACTTTTTTTCTCATTCGCATTGTGTGTCATTCCCCCTTTGGGTCATGGAAGGATTGTAGCACATTTTGTTAGGGGTTGCAATCGCCGCTGCTTTCGTTTATAATGATCGGGTATTCCCGGGTGTAGCGAAGGTGGTATCGCGCCTGGTTTGGGACCAGGAGACCGCGCGTTCGAGTCGCGCCACTCGGACCAAAGGCCCTCTGAAATCGTTGATTTCAGAGGGCCTTTTCTGATCCATTCGGTTAAGGACGCTCCCATAGCGGATGACATAGGTCAGGCAGAACTGATCGCCTGCCCGGCGGGTGTCCCCTTGCGTGAAATATGCTTTCCTTCCAGCTAATTGGAAGTGCTGAAAATGCCTGAAATTTAGGAGGATATTGTATGAAAACGCGTATGTTGTCCCCGCTGTTCTGGGCGTCACCGCTCTGGTCAGCGTCGGCTCTGTCTCCGTCTCCGGGGAGGGTTCTCTGAACCTGATGGCCATGCCCGCAGTCATCAGACTGCGCGGGCCTTATGCGCTCTCCCTTTGAAATTTACTGTTGCCAAGGGCTATTCCATCTGCTATAATCAAGACGTTATCGCCCAAAAAATATAGTCTCAAGGGCTGCCGGGCTGTGGCGCAGGAGCTGTCCAACCGCCTCCAGAACCGTTTCCAGATCGATTCCATCCTCTGCATGGACGGCACCAGTGCCGTGGGCGCCTGTCTGGCCCGAAAGCTGACCCAGCACGGCGGACGCTCCCTCAGCGAAGGGGACGATATGTATATCATCAAAGGAGAGCTGGACGGCAAGGGAAACCTGATTTTCCGGGACAATGCCCGCTTCATGCTGGAGGGCCTGCCGGTGATCTCCATTTTTGACACCAGCGTCCTCAAGGACTATGCCTCCCACTCCCCCTCCGAGTGCCCCATGTGTAAGGCGGGCCAGCCCATTGACGCCGTGGTCAACACCTTTGGGTTTTCTAAAATTTAAGCCGGGCCGCGCCCCTATTGGGATCACAGAAAAAGCCCCTCCGGAGCAGATGCTCCGGAGGGGCTTTGGTTGTCATAGCAGCCGGATCACGTTTCGGAATAGGGCTTATCCGTCTCGATGAACACGCCTCTTTCCACGCTCCAGTCCACATGGAAGCCCAGCTTGCGGCCCAAGTCCTGAAGCTGATAGTAGGTGTACCCCCCGCCCCCGTCGTCGGTGAGGAAGATGGCGGTGAGGTCACTGGCCGTCCCGGTAGCGGGAATGGCAGGAGCGGCCACGGAGTCCTTGGGGTTGTTGGAATCAAAGAAAACGACCCCGTACTTCAGGGTGGCGGGCTGCTTGGCGGAATTGGTCAGGCCGTTGATCTCCGCCACATACTGGTATCCGGGCCGGTAAGCTCCGTTTCAGCTCTGTTTACTCCCGTGACACCGCCAGAACAGGCAGCCCATGCCCACGCCGCCAATGAGGTTTCCCACCGTCACCGGCAGCAGGTTTTTCAGCAAAAAATTGCCCCATGTGAGAGCGCTCAGATCCACTCCCGCCCCGGCGGCCAACACCGCGTACTGGGGAACAGTTTTGGCAAACAGGCCCACCGGGATATAGAAGAGATTGGCCACGCAGTGTTCAAAGCCGCAGATGACGAAAAACGCCACCGGGAGGTACGCGCCCACGACCCGTCCCGTCACATCCTTGGCCGACAGGGCGAGCAGCACTCCTGTGGTCACCAGAAGGTTGCAGAAAACACCCAAGATCACGGCATTTCCAAAGGGCATGGCGCATTTCCCAGCCGCCAGCTTCATGGAAAACACCGCCAGCTGCCCGCCGGAGTAGTTGAGCTGCCCGCTGAAGGCGCACCCTGCGGCGGTGAGGATCGCCCCGGCGGCGTTGCCCAGATAGACGACGCCCCAATTTCGCAACAGTCCTTTTGCGGTGATCTGGCGGCTGAGTGCCGGCATGACCATCAGCGTGTTGCCGGTGAACAGCTCCGCCCCGGTGAGCACCACCATGGCAAGGCCAAAGGGGAACAGGAGGCCGCTCACCACCCGCGCCAGCCCGACGTTGGAGATGGTGTGGGCGGCGGTGTTGGTGACCGCGCCGCCCATGGCGATGAAGAACCCCGCCAGCACAGCAAGCAGGAACATCCGCAAAAGGGGCATCTCCGCCTTGCTCTTCCCCGCTTTGATATAGTTTTCTGTGTACTCCGCCGGGGTAAATAGATTCATGTCCGTTCTCCTCTCAGGAAATATCGCCGCCGGTCAGCTTGCTCCAAGCCTCCACCCGCTGGCCGTTCATCGTCTGCCAAGTGTACTTGTGAGAATTGGTGGCCTCTTGGATCTCCAGATAATACCACTTGGTCTCGTCCATATTGTCCGGCCAAGTGGTCATGCCGTCCAGAAGGTACTCCTTGTGGGGCGTGCGGCCCAACACAGCGTTGACCAGAGCGATGGCTTCGGCGCGGGTGATGGACGCATCAGGGCGGAATGTACCGTCGGGATAGCCCTTGATCCAGCCCTTCTGGGCCGCGCGATCCACATACTCCGCCGCCCAGTGGCCGTCGATGTCGGAGAAGTGGCTCTCCCCGGTATAGGTCTCGCTCAGGAAGCGGGCCGCAATGGCGGCAAACTCTCCCCGGGTGATGTTGGCCGCCGGGGCGAAACTGCCGTCAGGCAGACCTTCTATGATCTTGGCGTTGGCCAGCACCACCGCGGACTTAAAGAACCAATCCTCCCCAGTCACATCACTGAAGGGGTTGGTCTGAGTATCATAGGTCTTCCGGCTCTCGTCGGTGAGCAGGCGGTAGAAGATGGTCGCTACCTCGGCGCGGGTGATGTTGGCCTCCGGCGCGGCCAGACCGCCGTTGCGGCCGACGATATACGCGTCGTGCTTTTCCCGCTCCAGCAGATCCTCCGGTTTTGGCTCGGTCGTGCCGCTGCCCCCTGTACCGCTGCCGGGTCTGGACGGCTCGGTCGGCTTCACCGGCTTTGTATCGCTCCACTGGGCCTTGAAGGTCAGCGCGCCGCGGCTGGCCGGCGCGATGGTCACGTCAGACAACTCCACATTTGTCTCGCCGTCCAGCGTGCCCCGAACCAGCTTCCAGCTCTTGAAGTAATACGTCTGCTCCTCCTGCTTGTAAGAGCCGCTTCCCGGCGTGGGCAGCGCCGTCGCTCCCTTTACCGGGGTGTAGCTTGTGGGCAGATTTTTACGCAGGGCGGTCTTTGTCTCCTCCGCCATGTTTTCAGGCCACTGGTATGCAATGTCGTAGACCTGCGCCGTCACCGGGAAAGCCGCCGTCCTTTCCCCGTCATAGGACAGGGTCTTGACCAGCGCGTCGCTCTTCAGATCGGCCCGCTCGCCATTGGCGTCCGCCAGCCAGTAGCCCTTTTCGTCCAGCTCCTCCTGCCAGCTTCCGGCGTATACCGTCTTGGTGACCTCCGTGGCGGAAAGTTCCGCCTTCAGGATCTCCTTGCTGCCGCCGTTCGCCAAAAAGCGCACGGTATAGCTTTTGTCCGCCGCCGCAGGCGGGCGGTAGGTGATGATAATGGGGAGGATCTCCGCCTCCTGATCCGTGGGGATCTGCGTTCCCTCATAGGTCGTCGTGGGCACATAGCCGCTGTAGTCCTTGCCCCCATACTCGCCCAACCGGATGGGACTTGCCCATACGTCAAAGCCGGGCACAAAGCTGCCCGATACCGTCTGATCCGCCGCCACCTTCACGTCGGGCTTGCCATCCAGCACGTGGCACACCCGGTAGGTTCGCTCCTCCGCGCCCTCGATCTGCTTCCACACAGCTTGGATCTTCAGGGAAAGGGGGAGCTTCTGATCGAAGCGGAAGGGATAATCCGCCACCTTCACCTCAACCCAGCCGTCCTCTTCGTTCAACTTGTAATAAGTCGCCCGCCAGTGATCCAGATAATAGCCCGACTTCACCGGCACAGGCGTCAGTCCGCCTCCCACGACCGTCGAGTTCGCAGAGATCTCCTGAATCTTGTATTCCGCGTCGCTGCCAAAGGCCAGCTGCCCGCCGTTCCAGTCAAATTCCACCGTGTACTTGGGGGCTTCCCACTGGGCATAGAGGTGGAGGTCGCCGCTGACCACGCCGTCCCAGTCATTGGGGTCGTCCAGCAGTTCTGTGCCCGCCAGATCCATGGCCCAGCCCTTGAAGCGCCAAGCCGTCGTTCCTCTTTCGTTTCGGTTGGGACAAACCGGCTGTGTCCCCTCGCCGGCTGCGTCGGACGCGGCGGGCAAAGTCCAGCCGTTGGGGTTGTCATCGGAAACGGCGTAGTCCCCGTTGACGCTCCCCTTCTCTTCACCGTTCACGCTCGCAGAAAACCCGGACGTCATCTGAATATTATAAAAGTCGGACAATTGCGCCCCGTAGTAGAGCTGCTTTTTGCCCAGATTCTTCACGCCGTCCTTACTCCCCACGCTGTACAGGATGGTGTACTGGATACGGTCATAATAGAAAAACAGCTGGCAGGGTTCTGCATTTGTGCCGATGGCCGTACCCTCCCGGAAGCCTCCTGAGTCCTCCGTCCAGCGGGTGCTGAAATCAGCCACATCGTTCTCGTTGACCCGGTTCATATGCAGCCGGGCGCTGGGGGTCTGGGCCTTGACGGTGTTGGTGGAGGCCACGCTCACAATGCGGGCCAGCGCGTAGCACTTGCCTTTGTAAACGCGGAAGCCGTAGTAATTTCCATGGTCGCTGATCTGGATCTGGTGGATATCCGCACCCTCGCGATAATCCACCTTTTTCAAGTCCTCAAAGCCATAAGCGCGAATGATATTGAGCACTTCCCCGTCCCCGTCCGCAGGAAGAAGGTAGCAAATGTTGCGGACGTTCTCGCGATGCTCAGGAGTGTCATCCTGTCCGTCTATGACCAGCTTCACCACCCCGTCCTGCGCCTCCAGCAGCTCTTGGGTCACATCAGGCACTTCGTAGCAATGGTTATAGCGGTAGTAGCTGTCCTGCTCCCAATCCGACCAGTACGCGTAGAGCCGATGTGTGCCTGTCGTCTCGTTGTAGTCCGCCGTCCCCACGTGCTGGGCCGGGTCGCGGATGATATCCGCGCTCATCGCGCCGTAGGTCCCCATGATGGTTGGCTCGCTTCCCGCATTGTCCAGTCCGATCCGCAGGGCTTCTTCATTATAAGGCCCTGCCGTAGTCGTCCAAGAGATAAACTGCGCCACGTTATCCTTTCCGGTGTCCCCTGTAACATCAGCAAGGTCAACCTCCAACCCGCTGTGGTACGGCCAGATGTCTCTTAAATCCGCACCGTACTTGGCTGTCACCACTTGCGTGGCGGGGATCAGGCTCAGATCCCCGTTCGTTACCGGCCGGCCATTGTTCCGACCGGTCCATGTTTCATTGTGGTTGGCAAATCCTCTGGTGCTTACGCCCACCGCCGGAACGCCGTTCTTCTCCATTGCATAGACAAACTCCAGCCGGTAGGTGTTTCTGGTGTAATAGACGTTCACCACCGTTGTGCCGCTGTCGGCGGCCTGATTCCCCACGCGGGTGACGTCCTTAGGTAAGCCCTCCATCTGGGTCACCGCCCAGCCGTCCAGCGTATAAAAGCCGGAGGCATCCCTCAAGGCAAACTGTGGGTCTGTCCCCTGATAGGAGGTCGTGATCTTCATGCTATCCAGCGCCGCAAACCGCTCCTTCAGATCCAGCTGGGCCTCTGTTTTTGTATCAGACGAGGTGTAGACCAGCTTTCCCGTCTGTGTGTCCACCTCCAGCTCGCAGTTGGTCAGCACGTTTTCCAGCTGATAGTAGCCCATGTTGCTGTAAGCCGCACCCTCCTCCGTGTAGGGGTGGGTCACAACGCTCAGCTCCCCGGGCGCGCCCTTTTCCCGGCTGTCTACGTCGTCCGTTCTGGTGAGATCCTCCGTCCAGAATACCACCCGGACGCTGGTCTCTCCGGTCTCCCAAAGGGGACAAAACTGTAGGACATTCACCCCCGCCGTCTCCTGACTGACCTGAAGTTGGGCGCGGTTCAAAAACGCCGCGTCAGGCGTGAGCTTCTGGGTTTCGGGGTCGTACAGGCCCTCCGCCTCAAGAGAGGTGACCGGGACGAGCGCTCCGTCATGCTCCTTGTCTTGAAAAGCCCAGCCGGCAAAAATGTGCCCCGGCTTGACCGGCGCGTCTTTTTTCCCTGGAGAGATGGCGGAGAAGTCCACGGTGTTGTGCTGTGCGTCTGTAATATTCAACTGCTGGCGGTCGATCTCCCCCGAGGTCGCCTCGGAGGTGTCAAAGATCACCCGGATCGTATCGTCCTTAGTATAGAAAATGTCCACCACCGTAGAGCCGTCCACCTTGATGGGCTGCTGGGAGATGGCCCGGTTGGCGTAGCCCCGGATATACTGCGCCTCCGCCCGGGTCATCGCCCCGATCCGGCCGCTCAAGGTCTGGGTATCCTGAATCTGCCAGTCGTCCTTCTTTTCCACGTCGGGCACGATCACCCCTTCCTTGGAGATCCAGTGCTTGACGGTGTAAGTGCCATTGTCCCGGCGGTAGTTGACCGCCAAGGTGACCTCGGTGTCCTTCTTGTCCAGCTCCCGGAGCTTTTCAGGATTGACCAGCTTGAGCTGCGGCCCAACCAGCGCCTCGCTGCCCACCGCGGCGTTCCCGTCCTTGTCCACCATTTGGAACACAAGGCCGCTCTCTGTGGTAAAGGTACGCGCATCGATCCACGCCTGCGTCACCGCAGCCGTGTCCGCCATTTTCACCGGATCAGGGTCAAAATCCCCCCGGTTCAGCTTATCCTCCAACTCCCGCGCCGTTTCGTTCCCCGTGGGTGGGACTTTGATGAACGCATTCAGCGGCACGGCGTTGAGTACTACCCGAAAGCCCGCCAGATTGTCGTGGGTGTGCCCGTGATACTCCTTCCCCTCTTCATAATGAGGAATGGGCCATGCCGCCGGAGTAGTAGCCGTCCCGTCCTCATTGAGGAAGAACTCCACCGTTTCAGAGACGTGGGCATTGATGCCCGCCATGCCGCCGGTGGGAGAATACTGGTACTCCAGCGTCACCTTCACGCTGTCCTTGCCGTCGCCCTGCTCTCCGACTTCTCCTTGGAACACGCTGCCCTGTTTCCGTTCCGCTCCAAAGGCGAAAGGCAGCTGTCCTGCTGTCAAACAGACTGCCAGCAGCATAGCCAGCGCTTGCTTCCAAATATGATTCTTCATCTGTTTTCCCTCCGCTCGTATTGAAGCATAAAAATGCCACCTTTGGATTATAGCCCCCCCATTTTCAGATTTCAATAGCCATCCCGCATTTTTTCTGGACATCCCCTCAAATATCTGCTATCCTAACATACATGATGATTCTATAAGGAGGAATCCATATGTCTCCGCAGTCCAAGGGCTATAGCAAGACCCTCACCCTTTCCGCCATGTTTCTGGCCATCGGGCTGGTGCTTCCCTTTTTCACCGGGCAGCTCCACGCCGTCGGGAATATGCTCCTCCCCATGCACCTGCCCGTGCTACTGTGCGGACTGATCTGCGGCTGGCAGTACGGCGGACTGGTGGGCTTTATCCTCCCCCTGCTGCGCTTTTCCCTTTTTGGGAGGCCCCAGATGCCCCTCGCCATCCCCATGGCCTTTGAGCTGGCGGCCTACGGGCTGATCGTGGGCTTTCTCTACGGCCGCTCCAAGTGGAAGTGCGTTCTGGCTCTCTACCGCTCCCTCCTCATCGCCATGGTGGGCGGCCGTATCGTCTGGGCGGTGGGACGGGTGATTCTGGCGGGGGTTTCCAACATCCCCTTCGGCTGGCAGGTGTTCCTCACCGCCGGGTTTGTGGAGGCTCTTCCCGGCATCCTCCTCCAGCTCACCCTCATTCCCATCATCATGGTGGCCTTGGACCGCACGGGCATGGTACCCTTCGGCAAAAGAGACGCCGAAGCGGAGCAGGTGTGACCATGTCCGGCGTCATTTCCGTCTCCTCCCTCGACGATCCCCGCGTCGCTCCCTTCGCCTCCCTCACCGAGCGGCAGCTGCGCTCCAAAATCGAGCCGGAGTTGGGTATTTTCATTGCGGAAAGCCCCAAGGTCATCCACCGCGCGCTGGACGCGGGGTATGAGCCGTTGAGCCTGCTCATGGAGCGCCGCCACATTGAGGGTCAGGGCGCGGCTGTCATTGCCCGCTGCCCCGGCGTTCCCGTCTACACCGGGGAGGAAGCCCTTTTGGCCCAACTGGCAGGCTATCCTCTGACCCGCGGCGTCCTCTGCGCCATGCGCCGCCCCACCCTCCCCTCTGTGGAGGCGCTCTGCGCGCACGCGCGGCGGGTCGCGGTGCTGGAGGATATTGTAGACCACACCAACATCGGCGCGATCTTCCGCTCCGCCGCCGCTCTTGGGATGGACGCGGTGCTGCTCACCCCCTCCTGCTGCGACCCCCTCTACCGCCGCTCCGCCCGGGTGAGCATGGGCACGGTGTTCCAAGTGCCATGGACGCGGCTGGGGGACGACCCCGCCCAGTGGCCGGAGGAGGGGCTGGAGCGGCTGCACGCGCTGGGCTTTCTCACGGTGGCGATGGCTCTGCGCCATGACACCGTCGACATCACCGATCCCCTGCTCACCGGGGCGGACAAATTGGCCATCGTTCTGGGCACAGAGGGAGACGGACTCAAGGAATCCACCATCGCCCGCTGCCGCCACACCGTGAAGATCCCCATGGCCCGGGGGGTGGACTCCCTCAACGTCGCCGCCGCCAGCGCCGTGGCCTTTTGGGAGCTGCGGGCGAGATAGTCCCTTGTAAAGTTCTCCGCCCTGTGATAAAATAGTATGTTGAAGCAGAATCGTCCATTTTTGCAAAAAGGTGGTGAGGGCCGTGGAGGAATTGACCTTTCATCTGGAGAAAGTCGTAAAGGCAAAAGCTGACGATCTGGAGGATTTCAACGGCCCTCTTGATTTGATCCTCAGTCTTTTGAGCAAAAATAAGATGGAGATCAAGGACATTCAGATCTCCCTTATCTTAGAGCAATATCTGGCTTGGATGGAGCGGCGCAAGGCGCTGGATCTGGATGTGGCCAGCGAGTTCGTCACCATGGCCGCCCATCTGGTGTATATCAAGACCCGGATGCTTCTCTCCATCAACGACGAGGAGGCCATGAGCGAGATGGAACAGCTCATCGCCTCCTTGGAGGAACACCAGCGGCAGGAAAGCTATTTGAAGATCAAGGCTGTTGCTCCCCAGCTTGGGGAACGCTATCTCTACGGGCGGGACTATATCACCAAAGGCCCGGAGCACCTCCCGGTGAACAAACTCTACCGCTATCAGCACCAGCCAAACGACCTCTTTCGGGCCATTTCCAACGTGCTGGAGCGGGTAGACAACCACCTGCCGCCGCCCCTGACCGCCTTTGAGGGCATCGTGGGCCGCGAGCCTTACCCGGTGAGCGACAAGGCGGGTGAGGTCATCGCCCGGCTTCGCACCTTCGGGGTGGCACGGTTTCTCTCCCTCTTTCAGGGCAACCGAAGCCGCAGCGAGATCGTGGCGACTTTTCTGGCGGTGCTGGAGCTGTGCAAGGCCTGCCGCGTCCTTTTGGCAGGCACAGCGGAGGACTGCACCGTCACCTGCATCGACGACACCGATGAAGAACTGACCGACATCTCGGTAGACGCATATTAAAGGAGGCGAACCCAATGGAATTGAAGGACACTCAAGCCGCCATCGAGGCCATTTTGTTCGCCGCCGGCGAACCTGTGGGCGTGGAGCGGCTGTGCCTCACGCTGGAGCTGGATCGGGAGACGGTGGACGAGCTGTGTTCCCACCTTGCCGACCAATACAGCTACGAGCGCCGGGGGGTGCGGGTGCTTAAGCTGGATAACGCATGGCAGATGGCCTCCGCGCCGGAATACGCCGACATCATCCGCCAGACCTTTGAAAGCCGCAAGCCCGCCAAACTCTCCCAGCCTGCCTTGGAGGTACTTTCCATCATCGCTTACTTCCAGCCCACCACCCGCGCCTATGTGGATCAGGTGCGCGGGGTAGACAGCTCCTACACCGTGGGGCTTCTTCTGGAGCGGGAGCTGATCGAGGAGTGCGGACGGCTGGCCGTGCCCGGACGGCCCATCCTCTACCGCACCACCAAAAATTTCCTGCGCTCCTTCAGCCTCTCCTCCTTGGAGGAGCTGCCTGAGCTGCCCAACTCCACTGCGGAGGACGGCCAACTGACGCTGGAGATCCAAGCCAACATCGAAAAACTCCGGGCTCAGCAGGAGATGGCCGACGTGTCTGACGACGAGCTGCTGGAGGCCGCGGCCAAGCTGGCCGCCGAGGAGGCGGCCCAGTCCCTTGACCCCGCGGATTTCCCCGCCGAGGAGGCCGCGCCCCCTGAATCACCCCCTGACGACTCCGGGGAGGGCACTCCATGATCCCCCTTCTCATCGTCGCTCTGGTTCTTTTGGTTCTCCTTCTGCTCCCCTTGGGCGTTCGGGTACGTTATGACGAGGACGGCCTCTTCGCCGCCTTGAAGATCGGCCCGGTTCTGTTCCGGCTCTTCCCTCCACGGGAGAATAAAAAGCCAAAGAAGGAGAAAAAAAGCAAGGAGGACAAGCCCAAGCAGGCGGAGGAGCATCCCAAAAAGAAGGGCGGGGCGCTGGCGCTGGTCGAGGGCTGTCTGCCCCTTGTGAAGCCCGCCCTGGAGGGTATCCGCAAGCGGCTCACCATCCGCCATCTGGAGCTTCACGTGATCTGGGCCGCCGCCGATCCCGCCGACGCCGCCATGGGCTACGGGTACGCCAACGCCGCTCTGGGAGCGCTCTGGCCGCTCTTTTATCGGAACTTCAAGATCCGTGACTACGCGCTGGGCGTGGATGTGGACTTTGACGCCGCCGCGCCGACGCTGTACGCCAAGGCCGACCTAACCATGACCGTGTTCCGGCTGCTGACTCTGGCCCTCCCCTTGCTGTTCCAATTTATAAAAATATACCGCAGCGTCAACGCCGCCCCCAAGGGCGAAACTGTGAAGAAAGAGGCGTAAGACCATGGATGAACAAATGAAGTCTGCTCAAAAGCCCGACCATCCCATCGACGGTCTCCTGACCACCACGCTGGCCAAGCTCAAGGAGATGGTGGACGTGGACGTCATTGTGGGCAAGCCCATCGACACCCCCGACGGCACGACCCTCATTCCCGTCTCCCGCCTGTCCATGGGCTTCGCCTCCGGCGGCAGCGACTTTGCGGGGAAAAACCACAAGGACTCTGCCCCCTATCACTTCGGCGGCGGCTCCGGCGCGGGGGTCAAGGTCGATCCGGTGGCCTTCCTCATCGTCAAGGACGGCTCGGTGCGGATCCTTCCCATCGGCATCCCCGCCGTCACCCCCGCAGGCCGCGCGGTGGAAATGGTGCCCCAGTTGGTGGACAAGGTCATCGACTATTTAGACCGCCAAAAGGATAAAACCGCCCTTTAAGCCCATACTAAGGTCACTCTGCTCCAGCGAGGTGACCTTATATGGCGGTGTTTCGCCGTGTTTTTTCTGCTCTTTTATGCTTTTGTGTCTTTTTTTGCCCTCTCTCCGTCCCGGCCCACGCCCTTGAGACCTCCGCCGCCAGCGCGGTGGTGATGGACGCCGGGTCGGGCCGGGTCATCTATGGGCAAAACATCCATGCGGAGCGTTCCATCGCCTCCATCACCAAGCTGATGACCGCTCTGGTGGCGGTGGAGCACTGCGGCGACCCAGACGAGCTGGTGACCGTCGATCCCCAAGCGGTGGGGACGGAAGGCTCGTCCATGTATCTGGCCTACGGCGAGGAGCTGCCCCTGCGCCACCTCCTTTACGGCCTGCTCCTCCGCTCGGGCAACGACGCCGCCGTGGCCATCGCCATCCACTGCGCCGGCGACGTGGAGACCTTCGCGGAGTGGATGAACGACAAGGCCGCCGAGTTGGGCCTTCAGCACTCCCACTTTGCCAACCCCAACGGGCTGGAAGCGGAGGGACACTACTCCTCCGCCTACGACATGGCCCTGATCGCCCGCGCGGTGCTGGAAAAGCCCCTTTTGGCGGAGATCGTCGCCACCAAGTCCATCACGCTGGGAGAGCGGTATTTGGAAAACCACAACAAGCTCTTGCGCCGCTACGAGGGCTGCATCGGCCTGAAAACCGGCTACACGCAGGCCGCGGGCCGCACGCTGGTCTCCGCCGCCCAGCGCATGGGCACGACCTTTATCGCCGTCACCCTTCACGACCCCAACGACTGGGACGACCACGCCGCCCTGCTGGACTATGCGTTTGAAACCTATCACTCCCACCTGCTGGCCCGGGGCGGCAAGACGTTGGCCACCGTGGCGGTGGAGGGCAGTCTGGCCCGCGCCGTCAGCGTGGTCACCGCTTCGGAGGTGCGCTATCCGCTCTCGGACGACGAGACCCCCTCTGTCCGCATCCGCCTCCCCGCCTGCCTGAAAGCCCCGGTGAAGCAGGGAGAGGTGGTGGGCGCGCTGGTCTACTCCCTCAACGGTGAGGAGATCGGGCGCACCGACCTCATTGCCGCCGCCACCGCGCCCCTGAATGCCCCCGCCGTTTTGGAAGGACGCATGGGGCGTTTCCCATTTCCCGGCGCAGACCTCTTCTCCGCCACTCTGCCCCGCTGGATGGGGCCGCTGTCCCGCCAGAGCGCATTTTTGACCACATAAGAGGGGTGATCCGCCTTGGAGGAACGAATCCAAAAGCTCCTGTCCGCTGCCGGGGTCTGCTCCCGGCGGCAGGGGGAGGAATACCTGCTGGCCGGGCGGGTCACCGTCAACGGACAGACGGCCCATCTGGGAGAAAAGGCCGACCGGTCGCGGGATACCGTGGCGCTGGACGGCGTTCCCCTGCGGCCCTTGTCGCGCCATACATACCTCATGCTCCATAAGCCCGCCGGATACGTCACCACCCTCTCCGACGACAAGGGACGGAAAACCGTCGCCGACTTAGTGGCGGACTGCGGCGTCCGTGTTTGGCCGGTGGGACGGCTGGACTACGATTCCGAGGGACTTTTGCTCCTCACCGACGACGGCGGTCTCACCAACCGCCTCACCCATCCCCGCCACGAGATCGAAAAGGAGTACCACGTCACCGTCTCCGGGGACGTGGAAAAAGCACTGCCCATCCTCCGCGGCCCGCTGGAACTGGACGGCCGTCCTCTTGCCCCCGCTCAAGTGGAAGTCCTCGCTCCCCGGCGGCTGCAGATCATCATCCATCAGGGACTGAACCGTCAGGTGCGGCGGATGTGCGCTCTGGCCGGGCTGGAGGTCAAACGTCTGGTGCGGGTGCGGGAGGGCGAGCTGCCTTTGGGCGCTTTGCCCCGGGGGAAATGGCGGCATCTCACCCCGGACGAGGTGGCCCGGCTTCAAAATGCAAGAGAGTGAATTTTTTCTTGCAAAAGCCCTTGCCTTTCCTTTTTGTTTGGAGTATGATAATGGCTGGTGAACTTTTCGGCCAAATGGCCGTGACGGAGGTTTTTTGCCATGAACCGCGATATTTTATCCAATATACAAGCACAAATGCCCACCTTTTCCAAGGGCCAGAAGCTGATCGCCAACTTCATTCTCAACTCCTACGACAAGGCGGCGTTTATGACCGCCAGCAAGCTGGGCAAGACGGTAAAGGTCAGCGAGTCCACTGTGGTGCGCTTCGCCGCCGAGCTGGGCTACGACGGCTATCCCGCCATGCAGCGTACGCTTCAGGAGATGATCCGCAACAAGCTCACCTCGGTGCAGCGCATCGAGGTCTCCGACGACCGCATCGGCAACCACGACATCCTCTCCATGGTGATGCAGTCGGATATGGACAAGGTGCGCCTCACGCTGGAGCAGATCGACCGCGTGGCCTTTGACGGCGCGGTGAGCGACATCGTCGCCGCCAAGCGCATCTATATTTTAGGTGTGCGCTCCGCCGGGGCGCTGTCCACCTTTTTGGCCTTCTACTTCAATCTGATCTTTGAAAACGTCACCCACGTGGCGGCCTCCTCCGCCAGCGAGATGTTCGAGCATCTCCTCCGCGTCGGCCCGGACGACGTGGTCATCGGCATCAGCTTCCCCCGCTATTCCAAGCGCACCGTCAAGGCCATGGAGTTTGCCCACGACCGGGGCGCACGGGTCATCGCTATCACCGACTCGGAGGTCTCCCCTTTGGCAGACACCGCCGACCGGGTGCTGATGGCAAAAAGCGACATGGTCTCTTTCGTGGACTCGCTGGTCGCGCCCCTCAGTCTGGTCAACGCCCTGATCGTGGCCATCAGCCGGGTGAAAAAGCAGGATATCTCCAAGTCTCTGGGCGAGCTGGAGCATATCTGGGCGGAGTATGAGGTCTACGAGACCGTGGCGGAGCAAAACTCTTGAGCAGCGGCAGCCTGATCGTTGTGGGCGGCGGCGCGGCGGGGATGCTGGCCGCCCTCACCGCCCGGCAGGCGGGAGCGGAGGTCACCCTCATTGAGCGCAACCCCAAGCTGGGCCGCAAGGTGTACATCACGGGCAAGGGCCGCTGCAACCTCACCAACCACTGCACGGTGGAGGAGGCACTGGCCCACATTCCCCGTAACGGCAAGTTCCTTTACAGCGCCATGTCCGCCTTTCCCCCCTCCGCCACCGAGGCGCTGTTCGAGGGGCTGGGCGTTCCCTTAAAGATCGAGCGGGGCAACCGGGTCTTCCCCGTGTCCGACAAGGCCAGCGATGTCATCGACGCGCTGTTTGCCGCCCTGCGCCGCGCCGGGGTCGCCATCGTAGAGGGGCGGGTCACCGAGTTGGAGCTTGCCGAGGACCATGTCACGGCGGTTCGCACCGATGTGGGCCGCTTCCCTGCCGGCGCGGTCATTTTGGCCACCGGCGGGCTGTCCTACCCCGCCACCGGTTCTACCGGGGACGGCTATGCGCTGGCCCAAAGCGCAGGGCATACGGTGGTCGAGCCCCGCGGCTCGCTGGTTCCGCTGGAGGCGGAGGGCTGCGCCCCCCTTCAGGGCCTTTCCCTGAAAAACGTCACTCTGTCGGTCACAGGCAAGAAGCCAAAGCCCCTTTTCAAGGAACAGGGTGAGCTGCTTTTTACCCACTTCGGTCTCTCCGGGCCGCTGGTGCTCTCCGCCTCCGCCCATTTGCGCCACTATGAGCGGGAAACGTACACCGCCCACATCGACCTCAAACCCGCCCTTGCCATAGAGCAGTTGGAGGCGCGCATGGTGCGCGACCTGACGGACTACGCCAACCGCGACCTCTCCAATTACGTTCTCACCCTGACCCCCCATCTCCTCGGCCCGGTGCTTCTTGCCCGCGCCGGGGTCGCAGGCGACTCCAAGCTCCACTCCCTGACACGGGAGGCCCGCCGCACGCTCTCCTGCGTGCTCAAGGATCTGACCTTCCCCATCACCGGCCCTCGCCCGGTGGCGGAGGCCATCGTCACCACCGGCGGCGTCAACGTCAAGGAGATCGACCCCAAAACCATGGCGTCCAAGCTGTGTGAAGGGTTATACCTTGCCGGGGAGCTGTTGGATGTGGACGGCTATACCGGGGGGTTCAACCTGCAAATTGCATGGTGTACCGGCCGGGCGGCAGGAGACGCCGCCGCGTCCTATTTGAGAGGAGGAAACAGCCAATGACTCACCGCGCCATCGCCATCGACGGCCCTTCCGGGGCGGGCAAATCCACCTTGGCAAAGGCCATCGCCAAGGAACTGGGCTTTCTCTATGTAGACACCGGGGCGATCTACCGCACCGTTGGTCTGGCGGCCTTGCAGCGGAACGTCTCCCCGGCCGACGAGCCCGCTGTCCTTGCCCTTCTCCCCTCCCTTGTGATCACCAGCGGGTATGGGGAGGACGGTCTCCAGCATATGTACCTTCAGGGAGAGGACGTGACCGAGGCCATCCGCCAGCACGCGGTCTCCGACGCGGCCAGTCAGGTCTCCGCCATCCCCGGCGTACGGGCTTACCTTCTGGAAATGCAGCGCCGGTTTGCCGCAGAACACGACGTGATCATGGACGGGCGGGACATCGGCACGGTGGTGCTGCCCGGCGCTCAGGTGAAGGTCTTTCTCACCGCCGACCCCCCTGACCGCGCCCAGCGCCGTTATGAGGAGCTGCTCGCCCGCGGCCAGACGGCGGACTTTGACACCGTTTTGGCAGACGTGGAGGCCCGGGACTACCGGGACACCCACCGCGCCGCCGCCCCCTTGAAGCAGGCGGAGGATGCCATCCTTCTGGATACCACCGGCCTGCCCTTTGAGGAGAGCCGCGCCCTCCTCTTAACTCTTGTCAAGGAGAAGTTGGCCCTATGAGTGAATTCTGGTTTCGCATCTTTTATCCCATCGCTTGGATCTTTTTCAACCTGTTCCATCCCGGCAAGGCGGTCGGCCGGGAACACGTACCGGAGGGGGCTTGCCTGCTCTGCGGCAACCACACCCGCTACTCCGACCCTCTGTTTATCCTTTTTGCCTTGGGGCGCAAGGATCACCCATACATCATGGCCAAGGGGGAGCTGCTGCGCTACCCTGTTTTGGGCTGGATCTTGAAGAAAGCCGGGGTTTTCGGCGTAGACCGGGGCAAGTCGGACGTGAAGGCCATCAAGGAAGCCCTGCGGGTGCTGAAGGAGGGGCACAAGCTCCTCCTCTTCCCCGAGGGCACCCGCTTCCGCGACGGCGAGACGCAGGGGGCGAAAACCGGCGCGGCCATGCTGGCCCTCCGCACGGGCGTGCCCATCGTCCCCATCTGGATGCCTGCCAAGAAAAAATGGTTTCGCCGCACCCCCGTGGTCTTTGGGGAGGCGTACTACCCCGACATAGCGGAGGGGACAAAGCCCACCCCGGAGGATTACCGCCGGGTGGCCGACGACCTGCTGGCGCGGATCATGGCTCTGGGAGAAGCGTACCATGGAAATTAAACTGGCCAAAACCGCCGGGTTTTGCTACGGCGTCCGCCGGGCGGTGGACATGGCTCAAACGCTGGCAGACAGCGCCAAGCCCTGCGCCATGCTGGGCAGCATCATCCACAACGACCATGTGATCGACCGCCTCAGGGCGCAGGGTATGGCGGTCTGCACCTCCATGGCGGAGCTTCCGCCCCGCTGCGCCGTTCTTCTCCGCTCCCACGGAGAGCCAAAGGCCGTCCACGACGCGCTGAACGCAGGAGGCTGGGAGGTGGTGGACGCCGCCTGTCCCACCGACACGCGCATCCACACTCTGGTGCGGGAGGCGGAGGCGGAGGGCCGCCGGGCGCTCATCGTGGGCGATCCTGACCACCCGGAGGTGCGGGCCATCGCCGGCTGGTGCCGCTCCCCTGTGGTGGTAGACGGCCTGAACGGCCTGCAGCAGTGGCTCTCCGAGGACGTAAGCCGCCGGGATCTCCCCCTCACCATGGTCTCTCAAACCACCGGCCAATCGGTGGCTTGGAAATCTTGCGTGGAATTTGCAAAAAAAGTGTGTACAAATTTGAAAATCTTTGATACAATATGTAATGCTACCTATGCCCGACAGGAGGAAGCCATGGCTCTGGCGGAGGAGTGCGACGCCATGATCGTCATCGGCGATCCCAAAAGCTCCAATACCGCAAGGCTTGCGGAACTTTGCCGGGCGCGGCACGTCAAAGTGGTATGTATACCCGGCGCGTCGGAACTGGACAAGACCCAATTCGCAGGGCTTGCCAAGGTGGGCATCACTGCGGGCGCATCAACGCCCGGGTGGATAATAAAGGAGGTCTATGACATCATGAGCGACGAAAACAACTTTGAGATCGAGGAATCCTTTGCGGAAATGCTGGAGAAATCGATCAAAACTTTGCATACAGGAGAGAAGGTCACTGGCATCGTCACCGGGCTTACCCCCACCGAAGTCCAAGTGGATCTGGGTACGAAGCACGCGTGCTACATCCCCTTGAACGAGCTGACCGACGACCCCAACGCCAAGGTCGAGGATCTGGTGAAGGTCAACGACGAGATCGAGTGCTTCGTGGTGCGGGTCAACGATCAGGAGGGTGTGGTCACCCTCTCCAAGAAGCGTCTGGACAGCGTGAAGAGCTGGGACGACATCGAGGCCGCCGAGGAGGATCACTCCATCCTTGAGGGCGTCATCACCGAAGAGAACAAGGGCGGCATCGTCGCCAGCGTGCGCGGCGTGCGCGTCTTTATCCCCGCCAGCCAGTCCGGCCTGCCCCGGGGCGCCGATCTGGCCACCATGCTCAAGCAGAAGGTGCGTCTCCGCATCACCGAGGTCAACCGCTCCCGCCGCCGCGTTGTCGGCTCCATCCGCGCCGTGGAGCGCGAGGAGCGCGACGCCAAGGCCGCCGAGGTGTGGGAGTCCATCGAGGTGGGCAAGGTCTATCAGGGCGTTGTCAAGTCTCTTGTGAGCTACGGCGCCTTTGTGGACATCGGCGGCGTGGACGGCATGGTTCACATCTCCGAGCTGACTTGGTCTCGCATCAAGCACCCCTCCGAGGTGGTCAACGTGGGTGACGCCGTCACCGTTTACGTCCTCTCCTTGGACAAGGAAAAGCACAAGATCTCTCTGGGCATGAAGGATCGCAGCCAAGATCCTTGGGCGCTCTTCACCGAGAAGTACGCCGTGGGCAGCGTCCTCACCGCCAAGGTGGTCAAGCTCATGACCTTCGGCGCGTTTGCCGAAGTGCTGCCCGGCGTGGACGGCCTGATCCACATCTCCCAGCTCTCCGACCACCGGGTGGAGAAGCCCGAGGACGTGGTCAAGGAGGGTCAGGAGGTCACCGTGATGGTCACCGCCATCGACCCGGAGAACAAGAAGATCTCCCTCTCCATCCGCGCTTTGCTGGAGGAGGCTCAGGCCGAGAAGGCCGCCGAGGCCGCGGAACACGCCGCCGAGCCGGACGAAGTGGTCGCCACCAGCGACAGCGAGGCCACCACCGTTGCCCCCGCCTTTGCCGAGGAGGCCGAGGCGCCCGCCGCCAAGGAAGCTCCTGCCGACGCAGAGTAAGTCCAACACACCAAAGCTCGTTTGAGAATGGGCACGCCCGTGCCGGGCGTGCCCATTCTTTGCGAAAAAAGGAGGGCGAAGCCCATGCTCACCGGCAGCGATGCTCTGGAATTTTGCCGTCTGCGCCGTCAAGCCATCACGTTGGATTACCCCAATCTTAACCCTCAGCAGCTCAAGGGCGTTCTTGCCACCCAAGGGCCGCTTTTGCTGTTGGCGGGTGCGGGCAGCGGCAAGACCACCGTGCTCATCCACCGCATCTCCAACCTCATTACCTACGGCTGCGGCTCGGACAGTGACCTGTGCCCCGACTGGGTCACCCCCGGCGATCTGGTGTTCCTGCGGGATTACATCGCCGCCAAGGGGCGGTCTGACCGCCTGCGGATGCGCCAGCTCTGCGCCGTAGAGCCGGCCGCACCTTGGTCGATCCTTGCCATCACCTTCACCAACAAGGCCGCAGGAGAGCTGAAAGACCGTTTGAGCGCAAAGCTGGGGGAGGCCGCCAACGATATCTGGGCCGCCACCTTCCACTCCGCCTGTCTGCGAATTCTCCGCCGGGACATTGACAAGCTGGGCTTTGACAAATCCTTTACCATCTACGACACCGACGATTCCCTCCGGGTCATTAAGGAGATTCTGAAAGCCAAAAGCATGGACGACAAGATCTTTGCGCCCCGCGCCGTTCTGGGCCAGATCTCCAAGGCCAAGGATCAGGAGCTTCTGGCGAAGCAGTATCTCGCCCGCCAGCGGGACAGCGGGGATATGTACCTCCTCAAGGTGGCGGAGGTGTATGTGGAGTATCAAAAGCGGCTCTGGGACGCGGGGGCGCTGGATTTCGACGACCTGATCCTCCACACCGTCCGCCTTTTGGAAGAACACGAGGACGTGCGGAAATTCTATCAAAACAAGTTCCGCTATGTACTGATCGACGAGTATCAAGACACCAACGCCCTCCAGTACCACCTCTCCTCCCTGCTGGCCGGGGGCTGGCACAACATCTGCGTGGTGGGCGACGACGACCAGTCCATCTACCGCTTCCGGGGCGCGACCATCCAAAACATCCTGTCCTTCGAAGATCAGTACAAGGGTGCGAAGGTCATCCGTCTGGAGGAGAACTACCGCTCCACCGGCCACATCTTGGACGCCTCCAACGCCGTTATCGCCAACAATCAGGGCCGCAAGGGCAAGACCCTGTGGACGCAGCATCCCAAGGGGGACAAGCTCCGCCACCACACCGCCATGAATGAGAACGACGAGGCCCAGTATGTGGCCGGAGAGATCATTGCCGCCGTTCAGGAGGGCAAACACTGGCGGGATCACGCCATCCTCTACCGCATGAACGCCCAGTCCAACCAGTTGGAAACCGCCCTCAAGCGAAACGGCATCCCCTACCGCATTTTCGGCGGCACACGGTTCTTTGACCGCGCCGAGGTCAAGGATATGCTGGCCTATCTCTTTGTCCTGCAAAACCCCTCCGACGACCTGCGCCTGCTGCGGATCATCAACAACCCGCCCCGGGGCATCGGAAACACCACGCTGGAGAAAGCGCAGGCCCTCGCCGCCCAAAGCGGCGTTTCCCTCTGGGCCGTGGTGTCCCATGCCGCCGACTACCCGGAGCTTTTGAAGGCCCAGACCAAGCTGGCCGACTTTACCAAGCTGATGGTGGAGCTTCACGGCCTGCTGGATACCATGGATTTGGCGAACTTTTATGAGGAGCTGCTCATCCGCACCGGCTACGCCGTGATGCTGGAGAGCAAAAACACCGTAGAGGACAGAGGCCGGCTGGAAAACATCCGCGAGCTTTTGACCTCCATCAACGGCTATCTTCAGGACGCCAACGCCGCCGGGGAAGAGCCTTCCCTGTCCGGTTTTTTGGATATGGTCTCCCTCTTTACCACGCTGGACAACGGCGAGGAGGGGGAGGACTGCGTGGCCATGATGACCATGCACTCCGCCAAGGGGCTGGAGTTCCCCACCGTCTTTCTGGTGGGCATGGAGGACGGGGTGTTTCCCGGGATGCGCTCCATCGGCGACGCCGAGGAGATGGAGGAGGAGCGCCGCCTCTGCTATGTGGCCATGACCCGCGCCAAGGAGCATTTGTACCTGACCTCCGCCGCCCAGCGTATGCTCTTTGGCCACACCACCTGCAACCAGCCCTCTCGCTTTGTCAAGGAGATTCCGCCGGAGTTCGTGGAGCGCAGCGGGCGGGACAACCTGTTTCACCGCGACCCTCTGGAGGATTGGGACGCTCCTGTTGTCCTCTCCCCCCAGCGCACCCCCGGCGGGCTGGGGAAATATGCCCCCGGCGGCTCCCGCCGCAGCGCGGCGGGCACATTCCGGGAATACGGCTTCGAGGACGCGCCGGAGACGCAGGGCGTTTTCAAAAAAGGCCGCCGTCCCCCCTCCGCCGCCACCGTGCCCTCCGCCCGTTCCGCCCCGCCGGCGGCGCAAGCCCCCCTGCCCGACTACAAGGTGGGCGATCAGGTCAACCACTCCGCCTTCGGCCTTGGGCTGATCCTCTCCCTCAAGCCCAGGGGCAGCGATGCGCTGATCGAGATCGCCTTTGATACGGTGGGGACAAAAAAGCTGATGCTCCGCTCTGCGGCGGCGCATATGGAGAAAAGCTGTTAAGGAGTTCCCCTTTACATATCCGCCCAGAACCTCCAAGGAAAGTCCTTTGCCTCTTGGGCATAATCTACCCCGATCCTTGGGCCGCAATGGATAGCGGGGAGTTCTACATCCCGCGGCAGCACATAGAGGGGCGGCGTCAGCAGATCGTGTCCGTTCATGCTTCTATCAAGGCTTAGAGCTTTACATACCTTCCCCGGGCCGTTGAGGAAGTTTTTGTGCTGATAGACGGTCAGCTCCTCTACGGGCTTTCCGAAGCGCAGCCGCGCCATGGTCTGCTCCCCCTCTATCGCCGTGATGCCGCGGATGAGCACCGCCGCCGGCTCTTCTGGCCGCTCGGTGACAAAGTTCAGGCAGGTATACATCCCGTAAATGAGGTAGAGGTAAGCTGTCCCCGGCTGGGCAAACAGCGTTTCGGTGCGGTTGGTTCGCTTATAGCCATAGGCGTGGCACGCCTTGTCGCAGCGGCCGATATAGGCCTCCGTCTCGGTGATGCGCCCCACTAAAAGCTCCCCCTCAACTTCCCGCACCAGACGGCAACCCAGCAGCTCCTGCGCCACCGCCAACGTGTCCCGGTCATAAAAATCCCGTCCCAGCACGTCCATCCCAGCGCCCCCTTCTTCTGTTTGGTCTCTTCAGCATATCATACCCAAAAAGGAGCGTCAATCCATGTCCTCTTCCAAGCCCCAGATCTGGCCGCAGCTTTGTATCGTTGCCGCCACGCTGATTTTCGGTTCTTCCTTCCTCATTATGAAGCAGGCCGTGGACGGCATTCCCGTCTTTATCCTGCTGGCCATCCGCTTCACCACCGCCGGCGCGGCGCTGGCTTTGATCTTCTGGAAGAAGTGGCGGCTTTTGAACAAGGAGGCCCTTTTGGGCGGCGCGGTGCTGGGAACGCTCATGTTTCTGGGCTACGCCTTCCAGACCTACGGCTTGAGCGGGCTTGGCTCTTGGGAGGGGACGACCCCGGGAAAGAACGCCTTTTTGACCGCCACCTACTGTGTTTTGGTGCCCTTCTTGAACTGGATTATCTCCCACAAGCGCCCTGACCGCTATAATGTGACCGCCGCCGCGCTGTGTCTGGTGGGCACCGGTCTGGTGTCTCTCACCGAAGATTTTTCCATTGTGGGCGGAGATATCCTCACGTTGATCTGCGGCGTGGCCTTCTCGCTGCACATCATTGCCGTAGCCCACTACTCCAAGCGCTGCGACGTTCTCCTTTTGACGGTGCTCCAGTTCCTCTTTATGGCCCTTTGGTCTTGGGTGGGCATCTTCGTCACCGGGGAGCAGCTCACCGCCCTCCCCGCCGGGGCGGACCTTCTGCGCCTTGCCTATCTGATCGTCTGCGCCTCCGGGCTGGCTATGCTCTTTCAGAACATCGGGCAGGCCCAGACCCCTGCCGCCACGGGCGCGGTGCTTTTGAGTCTGGAAGCCCCCTTCGGCGTGTTTTTTTCCGTCCTCTTTGGAAACGAACGGCCCACCTCCCGGATGTATCTGGGCTTTGTGCTGATCTTTTTCGCCGTGATTTTGTCCGAGACCAAGCTCTCCTTCCTGTCCAAGAAAAGAGAAGAGGAAATTGGGGGTTGACATTTCCCGCCTGATTGCGTATAATGCCTATAACAACTTCATCACAGTAAACCGATGAGGAAGAAGAGTAACCGGTGGTACGCCAAGGTATAGCGAGCTTCGGGCGGTGAGAGCGAAGCCCAAGGCGACCGGCGAATGGCCTTCCGAGGGCGGGCTGAACGGCGTGTTCAAACAACGCTTAGTAGTTCCCGACGGGTCTCCTCCCGTTATAGCACAGGAGCGCATATGATGGTATGTGCAAGCGAGTGGGCGTTTTCCAAAACGCCAATTTGGGTGGTATCGCAGAAGTGAAATGCTTTTGTCCCATATGTGGGATGAAAGCGTTTTTCATTTCTCCGGCAGAGTTTGGCAAGCTCTGTCCCTCCATCTGCCGCCTAAATTATTTTAATGGAGGTATTCCCATGAAAAAGCAAAGCATCGTCAAGAAGGTTCTCTCCCTCACCGCCGCGGCCGCGCTGGCCCTGTCCCTCACCGCCTGTACCGGCGGCGGCAAGACCGCCGGGGACGGCAAGACCTACAAGATCGGCATTTGCAACTACGTCAACGACGCCTCTCTCAACCAGATCAATGAAAACCTTCAGGCCCGGCTCAAGGCCATCGGCGAGGAAAAAGGTGTGACCTTCGAGATCTCCTATGAGAACTGCAACGCCGACGACGCCGTGATGGAGCAGATCATTCAGAACTTTTTGGCCGACAAGGTGGATCTGATGGTGGGCATCGCCACTCCGGTGGCCATGAAGATGCAGGCCGCCACCGAAGAAAGCCAGCTCCCCGTGGTGTTTTCCGCCGTCTCCGATCCGGTGGGCGCGCAGCTTGTAGACTCTCTGGACGCCCCCGGCCACAACCTGACAGGCACAAGCGACTATCTGGACACCAACGCCATCATGGATCTGATTTTTGCCGCCGACCCGGACGCGACGAAAATCGGCCTCCTCTATGATCTGGGGCAGGACTCCTCCGCCACCCCCATTGCCCACGCCAAGGAGTATCTGAAAAGCAAGGGCATCACCGTCATTGAGCGCACCGGGACGACCACCGACGAGGTGATGCTGGCCACCGACGCCCTCATCAACGATGGGGTGGACGCCATCTTCACCCCCACCGACAACACCATTATGACCGCCGAGCTTTCCATCTATGAGACCCTTGCCAACGCCGGCATCCCCCACTATACCGGCGCGGACTCCTTCGCCCTCAACGGCGCGTTTTTGGGCTACGGCGTGGATTACGCCAATCTGGGCGTGGAAACCGCCGACATGATCGGGGAGATCCTTCTGAACAACGTCTCCCCCGCTTCTCTGGCGGTCAAGACCTTTGACAACGGCACAGCCACCGTCAACACCGAGACCTGCGAGGCGCTGGGTCTGGACTACGCCGCCATTGAGTCCACCTTCGCTCCCCTTTGCACCAAAGTCCAGCCCATCACCACCGCCAACGAGTTCAGCGACTTGGCGCAGTAATATTCGGGAGGTCATCTCATGTCTCTTTCCCTGCTTCAAACCGCGCTGGAGCTGGGGCTGGTATGCTCCCTGACCACGCTGGCCCTGTTTCTCAGCTACTCCATGCTCAACGTCTGCGACCTTTCCACCGACGGCTGCTTCACGCTGGGGGCGGCCGTGGGCGCCACCGTCGCCATCGCCGGCCACCCCCTGCTCTCCATCCCCGCCGCCATGCTGGCAGGGGTATGCTCTGGCTTTATCACCGCCTTTTTGCAGACCAAAATGGGGGTGGACAGCCTGCTGGCGGGGATCATCGTCAACACCGGGCTTTATTCGGTCAACATTGCCGTGATGGGGGGCGCGTCCCTCCTCAACATGAACAAGACCGCCACCATTTTTACCATCGCTAAGGACGCGCTGGAGGGCACGCCGCTGGCCGGACAGTCCAAGTTAGTGGTGCTGGGCGCGGTGGTGGCTCTGGTGGTCGCCCTGCTGGTGCTGTTCCTCAAAACCAAGCTGGGTCTTTCCATCCGCGCCACGGGGGACAACCCGGATATGGTGCGCTCCTCCTCCATCAGCCCCATTTTCACCACCACCGTGGGCCTGTGCATTGCCAACGCCATGACCGGCCTTTCCGGCTGTCTGCTGGCCCAGAGCCAGAAATCGGTAAACATCGACATCGGGCAGGGAATGCTCACCATCGCTCTGGCCTCCCTCCTCATCGGCCGCACCCTCTTCGGGCGGGGCGGCGTGGGGCTGCGGGCCGTGGGAATGGTGGCCGGCTCGTTCCTGTTCCGGCTGGTCTACACCATCGCCCTGCGGCTTCATATGCCCGCCTTTATGCTCAAGCTCATCTCCTCGGTCATCGTGACCTTGGCGATCTTCCTCCCCTACCTCAAGACCCGCCTGCCCCAGTGGAAGCGGCGGCTGTCCCACAGAAAGGAGGCGGGAGTATGCTGAACATCTCCCACATCTCCAAGACCTTCAACCCCGGCACGGTGAACGAAAAGACAGTCATCCGCGACCTGTCCCTCCACCTCGCCCCCGGCGACTTTGTCACCATCATCGGCTCCAACGGCGCGGGGAAATCCACCCTGTTCAACGCCATTTCCGGGGACTTCGTCCCCGACTCCGGCTCGATCGTCATCAACGGCCACGACATTACCTTTATGCCCGCCTTCAAGCGTGCCAAGCATCTGGGGCGGCTGTTCCAAGACCCCATGCGCGGCTCCGCCCCCCATATGACCATCGAGGAAAATCTGGCGATGGCAGCGGGCCGGGGCGGCTGGCTCAGCCACATCTCCAAGGCCGACCGGGAGCTGTTCCGCCACAAGCTCTCCCTGCTGGACATGGGGTTGGAAAACCGCATGAAGCAAAACGTCGGCCTCCTCTCCGGCGGCCAGCGGCAGGCGCTGACCCTCCTCATGGCCACTATGAATCCCCCTTGGCTGCTGCTTCTGGACGAGCATACCGCCGCCCTCGACCCCGGCACGGCGGAAAAAGTGCTTGCCATCACCAAAAGCGTGGTGGAGGAACATTCCATCACCACCCTCATGGTCACCCACAATATGTCCCAAGCCCTTGAACTGGGCAACCGCACCCTGATGATGGACGGCGGCGACATCGTTTTGGACGTGTCCGGGGAGGAGCGCGCCCACATGACGGTGAACGACCTGCTGGAGCGTTTCAAGCAGGGCGCAGGCAAGGATCTGGACAACGACAGGATGCTGCTCAATTGAATGGCGGCGCACCGAGGTCGTCGCGCCCTACAAGCATTACATCAAAACGCCGCAGACCATGATGGCCTGCGGCGTTTTTGCGTGCTGTTACCCCTCTGCTTCCCGAAACAGCCGGTTGAAGTCCCTTGGCCTGCGGGAGGTGAGGGAAACCGTCTCCCCGGTGACCGGGTGGGTGAAGGTCAAACGGCCGGCGTGGAGACACAGCCGTCCGATGGGGCTTTTCTCCCCGCCGTACTTCCTGTCGCCCACTACCGGGCAGCCCAGATCCTTCATGTGGACGCGGATCTGGTTCTTTCGGCCCGTGTGGAGATACAGCTCCAGCAGAGAATAGCCGTTGGCGCTCTTTTTCACCTGATATTCGGTGATAGCCTCCTTGCCTCGGGGGTCGCCGGTGGAGTAGACCAGATGGGTCTTGGTCTCCTTGAGGAAGGAGCGCACCACCCCCTCCCTCTCCTTGGGCGCGCCGCTCACCACCGCCGCATAGACCCGCTCCTGAACCGCTGTCTCCCAGTCCTTTTGGAGCTGTTCCCTGATCTCCCGGCTCTTGGCAAAGAGCAGCAGGCCGGAGGTATCCTGATCCAGACGGTGAACCACATGGAGCTGCGCCCCCTCGTCCTTGGCGCGCTGATGCTCCAGCACCATGCGGTATGCCGTGCGCTGCCGCTCTGCGTCGCTGGCCACCGCCAGCAATCCCGCGGGCTTTTCGATGGCAAGCAGCCAATCGTCCTCATAACAGATGGGAAAGGGCAGGTCGGCAGGGGCGGGTGCGCCGGGGGGTAAAATGACCACCCTCTGCCCCGGCAGGAGGGGCGTGTCGTGGCGGGTGACCACTACTCCATCCACCAACACCTGACGGTGGGTCAAAAGGTTTTTTACCGCGTTGCGGGATTTCCCCTTTACCTTTTCCAGCAGGAAATCCAGCGCCCGGCTCTCCTCTTCCACCGCCAGCTCCCGGCGGCGAAGTCCTTTATTTTGTTCCATAAATACTCCTCTCACAGCAGCGGCGAGAAAATACGCAGGATACTGCGTACCAGCCGCTGGGGCCAAGGTACGTTGCGACAGTCCTCCAGCGTCCACTGCTGGCACTGCTCCAACGTCTCCAAAAAGTCCTTTTTGATATCCAGCACGGCGGGGTTGTCGGTAAGCAGCGCGCCGTTTTCAAAGTGGAGGAACAGGCTGCGGTAATCCAGATTCACCGAGCCTACCGTGCCGTAGCGGTCGTCCACCGCCACATTTTTCCCGTGGACAAAGCCGGGGGTGTATTCGTAGATCTTCACCCCACCCCGGATCAGCGGCTCATAGTGGGCGCGGGTCATCTGAAACACCGTTTTTTTGTCCGGGATGTGGGGGGTGATGATGCGTACGTCCACCCCGGCCTTGGCGGCGTTCACCAAGGCGGTGTTCATCACCTCGTCGATGACAAGGTAAGGGGTGGTGATATAGATATATCGCCTCGCGCGGCTAAAGAGGTTGAGATACACCGTCTCCCCCACCGGCTCGTCATCCCACGGGCAGTCGGTATACGGCTGCACCCAGCCGTTTTCCGGGAAGCGGGGCGTGTCCGCCGGGCGGAAGTCCTCAATGCGCTCCCCTTTTCCTGCGGCAAAGGCCCACATGGTGAGAAACATCACCGACATGGGCCACGCCGCCGGGCCTTCGATGCGGATGGCGCTGTCCTTCCAATGCCCAAACCGCTCCCGGCGGTTGATATACTCGTCGGCCAAATTGATCCCGCCGGTAAACACTACCCTGCCGTCCACCGACATGATCTTGCGGTGGTCGCGGTTGTTCAAAACCGTGGACACCACGGGCACAAAGCGGTTGAAATTCATGCACTTGATGCCCAGCCGCTCCAGCTCCTTATCGTAGTGGTTGGGCAGGGTAAACACACAGCCGATGTCATCATAGATCACCCGCACGTCCAGCCCTGCGGCGGCCTTTTCCTTCAAAATGTCCAGCACCGCGCCCCAGAACTCTCCGGGCTGGATGATGAAATACTCTAAAAAGATATAATGCTCCGCGCTGCGGAGGGCCTCCAGCATGGGCTGAAAGCAGTCGTCCCCCAAGGCGTAATAGGTCACCTGACTGTCGGCATAGACCGGGCAGTGGGCATAACGCTCCAGATAACGGGCCTGCGCCCCGGCGGTCGTGCCCGACTGCGCCGCCACATCCTCGCAGCGGTAATCTCCCTTCAAGGTCTCGTCCATGCTGCGCTCCATCCGCTGCAGCCTGCGGCGCATGGACGGGGTAAAACGGTTGCCCCGGCTCAAAAGATAGAGCATCCCACCCAGCACAGGAAGGCTCAGGATCAGGATGATCCAAGCGATCTTATACCCGGAGTTGGTGGTGGAGCTGGACACGATCCACAGCACCGCCGCCAGAGAGAGGAGCGTCGCGCACCAGTAAAGGGGGATAAAATATTGGCTGAACACCGTCATCGCCACCGCCAACACGCCCAACTGCAGCAGGATCGCCAAGCCGGTCAGTACCACGCGGTGGGTCAGGACTGATCCTATTTTCTTCATTTCTTGTTCTCCTTCACCACCACCGCGCCCTCGCCCAGCAGCTCCTTCAGCTCGGTCAGCAGAGCCTCATGGAGCTGGCAGGTCACGCCGCCCAGCTTTTTCTCTTCCTTCTCCAGATAAAGCACCACCTTGCTGTTGCCGGGGAACATGGTGAGGATGCAGTTGATCCGCTCCACATGGGGATCGTCCCCGCTCTTCAGACGGAGATAGAGGGTTTTGGATGTCTCCCTGTTCTCCCCCGCCAGCTCGTCCACCAAGCCGTCCTCCAGCGGGTAGACCTTGTCGCAGAGAATCTGGGGGGCTTTCTCGTCGCGGACGGACAGCTTGCCGTAAACCACCACGGGGAAGTTGGCTTTCAGGTAACTGCCGCTTTCGTTGAGGGTGCGGGCAAAGGCCAGCAGTTCCATCGCGCCGGTGTCGTCCTCCAAGGTCACATAGGCCATCAGGGTGTTGTTGCGGGTGGTTTTGGTCTTGACCGCCGAGATCACCCCGGCGATGATCACCTGCTGCTCGTCCCGGTAGCGTTCCGGGCCTTCCTCCCGGTCAAAGTCCGCCAAGATCGGCCCGATGGGCTCTGCCTTGCGGGCGCGGGCCGCGGCGCGGTATTCGTCCATGGGATGCCCGGAGAGGTACAGTCCTGTGACCTCCTTTTCCATGAGCATCCGCTCCCGCTGGGTATACTCCGGAATATCCGGCAGGGGGATCTCCGGGATGGTGACGGTGTCTCCCCCGCCCCCGCCAAAGAGGTCGAACTGCCCCTCCAAGCTCTGCTTATGGGCGTCCCCCACCGCGCCGGTCACCTGATCGCAGACCTGAATGAGTTGGGAGCGGCGCGCCCCGGTGAAGTCAAACGCCCCGGAGCGGATCAGACTTTCCAGCACCCGGCGGTTGAGGTCGTAGTCATACATCCGGGCGCAGAAGTCGGTGAAGGAGGTAAACGGCCCGTTCTTTTCCCGCTCGGCCAGCAGGCTCTCGGTAAAGCCCCGGCCCACCCCCTTCAAGGCCGCCAAACCAAAGCAGATATCCTTGCCGGAGACGGTAAACTCCGTCCCCGACTGGTTCACATCCGGGGGCAGCAGGGCAATCCCCATATCCTTGCACTCTGCAATGTACTCCGCCACCTTCTCCTTGGAGTCCAGCACCGAGGTCAGCAGGGCCGCCATATACTCCCGGGGATAGTGATACTTAAACCATGCGGTCTGATAGGCCACGATGGCATAGCTTACCGCGTGGGCCTTGTTGAAGGCGTAGTTGGCAAAGTCGTAGATCTCGTCGTAGATGGCCTCCCCGGCCTTGATGTCGATGCCGTTGCCCGCGCAGCCGGGAATATTGCGTTTGGGGTCGCCGCGGAGGAACGCCTCCCGCTCCCGCTCCACGTCCTTGGCCTTCTTCTTGCTCATGGCGCGGCGCACCATATCTGCCTGCCCAAGGGAGTATCCCCCAAGCTGGCGGAAGATCTCGATGACCTGCTCCTGATAGACGATGCAGCCGTAGGTGGTGGACAGGATCGGCTCTAACGCCGGGTGCTTGTAGTGGATGAGCTTGGGATTCTGCTTACAGGCGATGAAACGGGGGATGGAGTCCATCGGGCCGGGGCGGTACAGGGCGATGATGGCGGTGATGTCCTCAATGCTCTGGGGCTTCAAACCCACGCACACCCCGGTCATCCCCGCCGACTCCATCTGGAACACCCCGGAGGTCTTTCCCTCCGAGAGCATACGAAACACGTTTTCGTCGTCCATGGGGATGGCCTTGATGTCAAAAGAGGGGTCATTGCGGCGCACCATCTGAACGGCGTCGTCCAAGATGGTGATGTTGCGAAGGCCCAAAAAGTCCATTTTCAGCAGCCCAAGCTCTTCGATGGTGGTCATGGTATACTGGGTCACCGGCACGCCGTCGTTGGTGGCCAGAGGCACATATTCATAGACGGGCTTGCTGGTGATGACCACCCCGGCGGCGTGGGTGGAGGTGTTGCGGGGCATTCCCTCCACCGCCATGGCCGTGTCGATCAGCCCCTTCACCCGCTCGTCCTCGTCATAGCGGTCGCGCAGGGGCTTGGAGAGCTTCAGGGCATTGTCCAGCGTGATCTTGGGATCGAAGGGGACTTCCTTGGCAATGACATCCACCTCCGCATAGGGAAAGCTCAAGGCGCGGCCCACGTCCTTGATGGCCGCGCGGGCCTTCAGCGTCCCAAAGGTGACGATCTGGCTCACCCGGTCCGCGCCGTACTTTTCCGTCACATAGTCGATCACATCCTGACGGCGGCGAATGCAGAAGTCCGTGTCGATATCGGGCATGGTCACCCGCTCCGGGTTCAAAAACCGCTCGAACACCAGATCATATTTCATGGGATCTACGTCGGTGATGTCCAGACAGTAGCTGACGATGCTTCCCGCCGCCGAGCCGCGGCCCGGCCCAACGGGGATGCCGTTTTTCTTGGCGTAACCGATGAAGTCGGAGACGATGAGGAAGTAGTCCACGAACCCCATCTGGCGGATGACCCCCATCTCGTAGCCAAGCCGCTCCCGGTATGCCGCCGGAACTTCGCCGTACCGCCGCTCCAGCCCTGCCTCGCAGCTATCCTTGAAGTAATCCCAGCTGTCGGTGTACCCTTCGGGGAGCTGGAAGGAGGGCAGGTGGTGCTTGCCAAATTCAAAGTCCACCTGACAGCGCTCGGCGATCTTGGCGGTGTTCTCAATGGCTTCGGGATAGTCGGGGAACAGCAGCCCCATCTCTTCCTCGCTCTTGAGGTAAAACTCCTCTGTTTCAAATTTCATGCGGCTGGGGTCGTCCACCGTCTTGCCCATCTGGACGCACATGAGTACGTCCTGCGTCCGGGCGTCGGCCTTGGAGAGATAGTGGGCGTCGTTGGTCACCACCAGAGGAAGGCCCGTCTCCTCATGGAGGCGCAAAAGCCCCGCCGCCACCTGCTTTTGCGCGGGGATGCCGTGATCCTGAAGCTCCAGATAGTAATGCTCCGGCCCAAACAGCTCCGCCATCTCCAGCGCGTGGGCCTTGGCCTTCTCATACTCCCCCGTCCGCAGCAGCCGGGGCAGCTCCCCCGCCAGACAGGCGGACAGAGCGATGAGGCCCTCGCTGTGGGCGCGCAGCAACTCCATATCAATGCGCGGTTTCATGTAAAAGCCCTCGGTGTAGCCCATAGAGACCATGTAGGAGAGGTTCTCATAGCCCTTCTTGTTCTCGCACAGCAGCACCAGATGCCGGGCCTCGTTGTCCAGCCCATGCTCCCGGTCGAAGCGGGTGCGGGGGGCGACATAGACCTCACAGCCGATGACCGGGTGGATGCCCGCCGCCTTACACGCCTTATAGAAGTCGATGACGCCGTACATATTCCCGTGATCGGTGATGGCGATGGCATTCTGGCCCAGCTCCTGAAGCCGCGCCGCCAGCTTGTCGATGCGGCACACCCCGTCCAGCAGGGAGTATTGGGTATGTACATGTAAATGGGCAAAAGCCATGGTCTTGTCCTCTTTTCTTTGGTATTCGCTCAATTCACGCCGGCCGCACGGCTTGGTCTTTTCCTTGGCCCGACGCTACGCTTCCTCATTGGCCAGCGCCATGAGCTTTCTGAGGCGGTGATTGAGACAGGACTTGCTGATGGGCGGGGTGCATTGGGCCGCCAGCTCGGTGAGGGTACACTCAGGGAATTCCCGGCGCAGCTCGGCGGTCTCTTGGAGCTTGTCGGGCAGCGTGGAAAGCAACCCCCGCTCCTCCAGCCGCGCGATGGCGGCAAGCTGCTCCTGCGCGGCCTGAACCACCTTGTCCAGATTGGCCGCGTCGCAGTTGACCCGGCGGTTGACCCCGTTGCGGATGTCCTTTTCCAGCTTGGCGTTCATGACCTCCATGGCCGCCACCCCCGCCCCCAAGGCGGTGAGCAGCTCCTCCAGCGTCTCGCTGTGTTTCACATAGGTCACAAAGTTCCCCTTGCGGGTCGCCTGCTTGGCGGAGAAGTCCATCTCACGCAGCAGCACGGGAAAGGCCCGGCTCACCGCCCGGTGGGTGGTGACCCACTCCATGTGATAGTCCTTCTCCGGGTCGGTCACTGCCCCGCCGGCCAAAAACGCCCCCCGGCAGAAGGACACGCGGCAGCAGTTCTCCTCCACCACGGGGAAGTTCAGCGTGCGGCTCACCGTCTGGCCCGGCTCGTAGCCGTAGCACCGCTCCAGCGACATCAGCTTGCTCTCCTGCGTGATGGCAAACACCCGCTTCCCCGTCTCCCCGGCGGCGGGCCGCTTGTCGAAGTCCATATGGAACGCCTTGCGAAACAGAAGGGGCAGCCGCCGGGCAAAGGCGTCCGATTCGGTGACGATCCGCACCTCGCGGCTTGTCCAACTGTTGCAAAAAAGAAGAACGCCGTAACATTCCGCCACCGCGCAGCACTTTTTCGACACCTTGGAGCGGCAAAGCTCCTCTTTCACTCCGGCGGAAAAGGTCATAGTCCTCATCCTCTCAAAAGATACGGGTGTGCCCCCGCTCCTGATACAGCTCCAGCACCGTCTTGGCAAGCTGTTCGGGGTCGTGGCGGGCATACTGCGCCCCGGCGGGGGTGGTCAGCGGCCGCTCCACCACCTCCACTCCAAGCTGTTCCAGCCGGCCGCAGTCGATGACGATGGGGCGGGCGTCCTCCTCCTGATACCGCTCCAAAAGCTCCGAGGAAACGGTGGCGTTGTTGCAAAGGCAGATATCCAAATTCCGCAGGCCGTGGGCCATCAACGCCTCCACATGGTCGGCGGCGGTCATCTCCTCCGTCTCCCCGTCTTGGGTCATAATGTTGCAGACATAGATTTTCAGCGCGTCCGACTGGCTGATGGCCTCCGCCACGCCGTCCACCAGCAGGTTGGGGATCACGCTGGTGTAAAGGCTGCCCGGGCCGAGGAGGATCAGCTCCGCGCGGGCAATGGCCTCCAGCGTCTCCGGAAGGGCCGGGGGATGCTCCGGCACAAGGCGCACATGGGCCACCCGGCAGTCCTGCTCCTTCTTAAAGCGGAAGATCTTTGATTCCCCCACCACTCGTGTGCCATTTTCAAACACCGCCTCCAGATCCACATTGGCGTTGGTCACCGGAAGCACCCGCCCGGAGATGGCCAGCACCTGACTCATACGGGCCACCGCCTGATCGAAAGAGTCGGAAATGCCGTTGAGGGCCGCCAGCAGGAGGTTGCCGAAGCTCTGCCCCGCCAGACTTCCCTCGGTAAAGCGGTAGGCCAGCAGACTGCTCATCACCGGCTCTACGTTGGCCAAGGACTGCATACAGTTGCGGATATCCCCCGGCGGCAGCATACCCAGATCCTGACGGAGCATCCCTGAGCCGCCGCCGTCGTCGGCGACGGTGACAATGGCGGTGAGGTCGTCCACCTTTCCCTTCAGCCCCCGCAGCATATTGGAAAGGCCGTGGCCGCCGCCGATGGCGACCACCTGTGGCCCTCTCACTTTTGTCATGGCGCGTCCCTCCTTACGCCCGGGTCATGTCCCGGTGGTTCTCGCTGGCGTTGTAGCCCTTCTGGCGGATGAAATCCGCCAAGGCCCGGGTCACCGCCACCGAGCGGTGTTGGCCGCCGGTGCAGCCCACGCCGATGACCAGCGCGCTCTTGCCCTCCTCCACATAGAGGGGAAGAAGGAAGCTCATCAGCTCCTCCAGATGCTTCATTAGCTCGGAGGTCTGGCGGTAGCCCCACAGGAAGTCCCGCACCCCCTGATCCAACCCGGTCTGCGCCCGCAGCTCCGCGATGTAAAAGGGATTGGGAAGGCAGCGCACATCAAAGACCAGATCGGCCTCGATGGGGATGCCGTATTTGAAGCCAAAGGACACCACGGAGACGCTCATTTCCGGCCCTTCGCCGGGCGTTCCGAAAAGGCGAAGCACCTCGCCGCGCAGCTTGGCCGTGGAGAGGGCGGTGGTGTCGATGATGTACTCCGAGCGCTTGCGTACCGGCTCCATGGCGGCGCGCTCCTGCTCGACGGCTTGAAGAAGGGTGCGCCCGTCTTTGGCAAGGGGGTGGTTGCGGCGGGTCTCCTTATACCGTTTGATGATGGTTTCGGCGGCCGCCTCCACAAACAGGATCTTGTGTCCGCACTTCATGGCGTCCAGCTCGTCCAGCGCGGCAAACAGGCCGTCAAAGGTCTGCCCGCCCCGAATGTCGGTGACCAAAGCCACCCGGTCGTACTTGCCGGGGCTTGCCATGCAAAGCTGGGCCAGCGGCGGGATGAGCTGGGCGGGGAGGTTGTCCACACAGTAAAACCCAATATCCTCCAAAAAGGACGCCACCTTGCTCTTTCCCGCCCCGGAAAGCCCGGATACAATGATAAATTCCATCCGTCACACCGCCTAACCTAAAATTTCCACTTCCGGCTCTAACGTCACCCCGGTCTGGGCGGCTACCGCCGTTTTCACCTGCTCCATCACCGCCAAAACATCGGCGGCGGTGGCGTTTCCCACATTGACCACGAAGCCCGCGTGCTTCCCGGACACCTGCGCTCCGCCCACCTGAAGCCCTTTCAGCCCGCACTGGTCGATGAGCGCGGCGGCGAAGCAGCCCTCCGGCCGCTTGAAGGTCGAGCCTGCGCTGGGGTATTCCAACGGCTGTTTTTCCCGTCTGCGCCGGGCGAAATCCTCCATGGCGGCGCGGATCTCCGCAGCCTCCCCCGGCTTCAGCTCGAAGCATGCCGCCGTAATAAACAGCGGCCTCCGGCAAAAAATACTGCGGCGGTAGGAAAATTCACAGTCCCGTGCGGCAATGCGCCGCACTTTCCCCGTCTCATCCAGAGCCTCCACCCAGACCACCGCGTCCTTCAGCTCGCCGCCGTAAGCCCCCGCGTTCATCCGCACGCCGCCGCCGACGCTGCCGGGAATGCCCTGCGCGAACTCCAGCCCGGTCAGGGAATTCTCCGCCGCAAAGTGGGCCAGCTTCGCCAGCAAAACGCCGCTTTGCGCGATGATCTGCCCATCCGCCAGTGTCAGAGCGTTCAACCGGGCCGAGGACAGGATCACCCCGTCGTATCCACTGTCGGCGGCCAGAATGTTCGATCCATTTCCAAAAAAGAAGGGTTTTATGCCATTTTCATGGCAAAGTTTCAAAATTTCTCCCGCCTCCGCCACGCTCTTGGGGCACAAAAACCACCGGGCAGGGCCGCCAATGCGGAAGGTGGTGCGCTCGCGCAGCGGCGCTTGCTCGTAAAGCTCCAGTTCCGGCATTGCTACGCGCCAATTCACGTTTTCCCTCATGTCCCCGCCTCCCAAACGATGATGATACCTATTATAACAAATTCCCCTTGCAAATAGAATACCCTGTGCATAATTTGTCTGGTATTTGGAGGAAATCCCCCGCCCGGCGCATAGGCGCAGGGATTTTGGAAATGCTACCTTTGCCCGAAAAAGAGGAGGAGAAGGTATGATTTTAGATAAAATCGCCCTGTTTCTCGCCGTCATCGGCGGGCTGAACTGGGGCTGCGTCGGACTGTTCAAGGTGGATCTCGTCGCCTATCTCTGCGGCGGCGTGACCACCCCTCTGGCGCGGATCATTTATGTCGTGGTCGGTCTGGCGGCTCTGTGGTGCATCACCCTCCTGTTTCGCGACACTTCCAGCGAGACAGGCCGCACCCAAACTGCCTAAGGGAAAAGCCCGCCGTACGGCGGGCTTTTTCTTGCCTATCAAGCCTCCAGCGGCAGGCGGATGGTCACCCGGCAGCCGCCGCCTTCGGCGTTGGAAAGGGTCAGCGTACCGCCGTGGCGGGTAATGATCTCGTCGCACACCGCAAGGCCGATCCCTGAGCCGCGGGCCTTGGAGGAGCCTTTGTAAAACTTATACTTTACATGGGGCAGCTCGTCCTCTGGGATCCCGGGGCCGTAGTCGCGGATGGTGATGACCGCCTCGTCCCCCTCCTTGCTGATGGCGCTCTCGATGCGCTCTCCCGAACCGCCGTGCTTGGCGGCATTGTCCAAAATGTTGCAAAAGACCTGCCGCAGACGCTGGGGGTCGGCTTCGATGGGAGGAAATTCCTCCTCGCAGTCGGTGTGGGTCAGGGTGATGCCCTCCCGGCGGAAAAACTCCCGGTAGGTATACACCGCGTCCTCTAACTCTGCCTTGATATCCACCGGCTCGATGGAGAGGGTAAAACGCCCGTCCTCAATGCGGGTGAAGTCCAGCAGCTCCTCCACCATGCTGGTGAGCCGCCGCGCCTCGCTGACGATGATGGACAGGCCCTTTTTCATGTCCTCCGCGTCCCGCAGCTCGCCGCTGGCCATGGTCTCCGCCCAGCCGTTGATGGCGGTGAGGGGCGTGCGCAGCTCATGGGACACCGAGGAGATGAATTCGCTTTTCAGCTTTTCCGCCTGATTGATCTTCATGGACATATCGTTGATGGCGTCCACCAGATCGCCCACCTCGTCGTCCGAGCGTTTTTCCATTTGGATGCCGTAGCTCCCTCCGGCGATGCGCTGGGCGATGTCGGTCACCCCCGCCACCGGCTCGACGATGGAGCGGACGAAATAGAGGTTGGAAAAATAGACGATGGCGATGATCAGCGCACCCACGCCAAAGGCCAGAAGCACCACCAGCGCGATCTGGCGGTCTACCAGCTTCAAGGAGGTCACCAGCCGCACCACGCCCACCACGCTGCCGTCATAGAGGATGGGGGATGCCACGCACATGATATGCTCCCCGGTGTTGGGGTCGCTGCCCGTCCAAGGGGTCAGCTCCTTGTTTTCGATTGCCCCGGCGATGTCCGCCGTACCCGGCGCAGAGCCGGCGGTCAGCCCGTAGGAGGAATACTGGATGCGGCCAAAGGGGTTGATGAACTGGATCTCTAACTTGCCCTTATCCTCAAACTCCGCCACATAGCTGGCGGCGCGGTTGTTGTATTCCGTCTCGGTGAAGTTGCGGAAGCTCCGGGTGGCCATGGTGGCGCGGGCCTCCAAATCGGAGGACATGGTGGAATAATAGAAACTGGACATGGCCAGCGAAAAGGCGGAGACGCCCAGCAGAACGATGAACAGCACCGCCGCAAGGGAGTTGGCCATCCACCGCTGACGGATGCCGCGGGAGCGCGTGCGCTTTTTTGCCATGTCAACGCCCCCACTTATATCCATAGCCCCAGACGGTGGTGATAAACTTGGGGGTCTGGGGGTCGTCCTCGATCTTCAGGCGCAGACGGCGGATGTTCACGTCCACGATCTTCAGCTCGCCAAAATAATCCTTGCCCCAGACAACGCTCATGATCTCCTCCCGGGAGAGGGCCTTGCCGGGGTTTTCAAGAAACAGCTTCATAATGGAGTATTCCACCTGCGTGACCTTGACCCGCTGCCCGTTTTTCTCCAGCGTGCGGTTGCGGGTGTTCAGAAGGAAGGGCGGGTAACGCACCGTGTCGTCCGCGCTCACAGGCGTCTCCTCCCTGTCGCCGATGCGGCGGTAGATGGCGTCCACCCGGGCGGTCAGCTCGGCGGGAGAAAAGGGCTTGGTCACATAGTCGTCCGCGCCGGTCATCAGCCCCGTGACCTTGTCCATCTCCTGCGTGCGGGCCGTGAGCATGATGATGCCGATCTTGGAGTTGGAGGCGCGGATGCGCCGGCAGACCTCAAAGCCGTCCATCTCGTCGGGGAGCATGATATCCAGCAGGGCCACCTTGATGTCCGGGTTGCGGCGAAGCTGCTCCAGCGCCTCCTCCCCCGTGCCCGCCTCAATGGTCTCATACCCTGCCCGCTTCAGGTTAATGACCACAAAGCTGCGGATATTGGTTTCATCTTCCAATACCAAAACCTTTTTCATGGTAAAAACCTCCTTAATTCTCCGTAGACCATTCTGTGCGGATCAGGTGAAACCGCTGCTGCACGTCCTCCTTCGCCATTCCGGTGTCCAACACCTCCGGAAACAGCTCGTAGGCGTAGGTTGCGGTGGTGTCGCTGGCGAGGATCTGGCGTTCTCCCTGCGCGGCGCGGCTCTGCTGGGTCGTACCGGTGAGCTTGTAGAGGATCATAAAGGGCCGGGCGGCCTTTTCCTCTCCCTCGTAGAGGGAGAAAAAGACGGCCCGCTCGTCAGAGGTGGTGGAATCCTTGCGGGAGATGGTCAGCCGGCCCAGCCACTCCTCCGGGATGGTAAAATACCAGCCGTCGGTGACGGTATGGTAGGTGGTCTGCACCGTGTGGGGCGTGCCCTTGGGGTCGAACTGCCTCCAGTCCAGCAGCCAGAAATCGTCCGTCGCCCCCATAGCCCGCGGAACGGAAACAGGACGGGGAACTTCCATTACGCCGTCGCGGTTGATATCAATTCCGTTGACCGCCGTATAGCTGCGGATGGTCTCCTCGCTTCGCAGAGTCTCACTATTGAGGGTGATATTGGTGAATTGACCGTCCCGGCAGGCCAGAATATCCACCACCTGATCGCTGCTCTCCGGGAAGCTGGAGGTGACAAAGATAGCAGGGGTCATATCCATCAGGTTGCCCCCGCGCAGAATGCGGATCTCGTTGATCCCGGCGGTGAGGGCGGCGGTGCCCTTCAGCTCCAGCACCGCGCCGTCATAGTCGTAAAAATCCGCCCGGCTGACCCCTTCCTCGCCGTTCTGGAGGGTGAGGGCCACCAGCTCCTTCGCCCCGTCCTCGTCCAGATCGGCCAGACGGAAGCGGGTGTAGCTGTCCACCCAGAGAAGCTCGATCCCCTCCACGTCGTCCAGACTGTATGCGCCCAAGGCGTGATCCGTGGCGGAGATCTGCCAAGAGACCACCACCTCCTTGGCGGAAGTGCCGCCCACGTCCTCGTAGGCCACCGAAGCAATGGCGCTGCCCACCCCTTCGATGACGCAGCTCTGCTCATAGCTGTCGTCGTCCCGCTGGCAGAAGATGTAGATTTTCAGCGGACGCTCCGCGCCGGACACCCGGAAGAAGGCCACAGCGGACTCCTGAACCCCGTCGCCGTCCAGATCCTGAAGCTGGACGGTCTGGGTGTTGCTCCCCGACTGGGGCGCAATGGACTCCCCGCCGATGGACGTTCTGATCTCGCTGATGACGGCGTTGAGGTTGCGGTAGTCCTCCGGCGGCTCAGGCAGGGCAAACATATCGCCCGACTCCCGGCCCATACAGCCGCTCAGCAGCAACGCCAGCGCAAGAGTGAAGCACACGGCGAGGATACGGCGAAATTTCATGGCCCTTCCCTCCTTTTGGGGACGTTTGACAGTATTGCTTTTATTATAGCAGTTGGGACAGAAAAAAACAAGGGAGAAGCACCGCTCCTCCCTTGTTTTTTGTCGGGTATTCTTACTTCGCCGCCTTGTTGGCCTTGATGGCCTCAATGAGGGCGGGGGTGACCTTAAAGAGGTCGCCGGTGATGCCGTAAGTAGCGCACTCAAAGATGGGCGCGGAGGCGTTTTTGTTCACCGCGATGATGCACTCGGAGTCCTGCATCCCAGCGCGGTGCTGGATCGCCCCGGAGATTCCCAAAGCGATGTAGATGCGGGGGTGGACAGTCTTACCGGTCTGGCCCACCTGATGATCCACGCTGATCCAGTCGGCGTCTACGCAGGCGCGGGATGCGCCCACCACGCCGCCCAGCGTGTCGGCCAGCTCCTGCGCCAGCGCAATCCCCTTCTGGGGGTCTTTGCTGATGCCGCGGCCCACGGCCACCACCACGTCGGCGCCGATGAGATCCACCATCTTCTTGGCGGTCTTCTCGATCTTGACGATGTCCACATGGATGTCGCTCTTGTCCAGCTTCACATCCACCTTTTCCACCACGGTCTTGGCGGCGCCCGCCTCGTCAAAGGGCTGGGTCTGCATCACGCCGGGACGGACGGTGGACATCTGGGGACGGAAGCGGGGGCAGATAATGGTGGCCATCAGGTGGCCGCCAAAGGCGGGACGGGTCATCTTCAGGTTGGTGTTTTCCTCAAACGCAGTGTTGTCCACGTCGATGGTAGAGGTGGTGCGAAGGAAGTTCTTATACTTCTCCACGTCCACATCAAGGTGGGTGCAGTCGGCGGTCAAGCCGGTGTGAAGCCGGGCCGCGCAGCGCGGGCCAAGGTCACGGCCGATGTTGGTTGCGCCGATGAGGAAGATCTCGGGCTTTTTGTCTTCAATGAGGTCGCACAGCACCTTGGCATAGCCGTCGGTGGTGTAGTCCTTCAGCAGGGGGTGGTCACAGGAGTAGACCTTGTCCGCGCCGTAACCGCCCAGTGCCTTCAGGTAGTCCTCCTTGACGCCGCTGCCCAGCACCACGCCGCACAGCTCCACGCCCAGATCGTTGGCCAGCTTGCGGCCCTCGCTGAGGAGCTGGTAGCTGGTGGACATGATCACGCCGTCGCGCTGCTCACAAAATACCCACACGCCCTTGAAGGCGGCGGTATCACTGCTGTTATAAGCCATGTCTCGTCACTCCTTCCCTTAAATGATGTGCTTGGCGTCCAGCAGCTTCACCAGCTCCTCGCAGGTGGCCTTGCCGTCGCCTTCCAGCATCTGGCCCGCGCCCTTCACCGGGGGGGAGAAGGACTTGTAGACGTTGGTGGGAGAGCCTTGGAGGCCGATGGTGTCCACCTCGATGAGGGGATCGTCCTTCAGCGTCTCATAGTCGTAGACCTCCAAGGGCTTCTGGTAGCACTCCATCACGCCGCCCACGCTCATGTACCGGGGCAGGTTCAGCTCCTTGATACAGGTGAGCAGACAGGGAGTGTTGACCTTCAGGAGCATAAAGCCGTCCTCCAGCATCCGCTTGACGGTGAGGGTGTTGCCCTCCTTCTTGATATCCGCCACATAGCTCACCTGAGGCAGGTGGAGCTTCTCGGCGATCTGAGGGCCGACCTGCGCGGTGTCGCCGTCGATGGCCTGACGGCCGCAGAACACCACGTCCTCCGGGCCGACTCCGATCTTGTTGATGGCGGCGGCCAAGATCTGGGAGGTGGCAAAGGTATCTGAACCGCCGAACTCACGGGCGGAGACCAGCACGGCCTTGTCCGCACCCATGGCCAACAGCTCCCGGAGCATCCCCTCTGCAGGGGGAGGACCCATGGAGACCACCACGACCTCGCAGCCGGTGGCGTCCTTGAGCTGGAGAGCGGCCTCGATGGCGTTCATGTCGTCGGGGTTGGTGATGGTGGCCATTTTGGAACGGTCCATCGTTCCGTCTTCCTTCACGGCGACCACGCCGGAGGTGTCGGGCACCTGCTTGACACAGACAATTGCTTTCATATTCGTCTCTCCCTCCTTACTTCAAGATCGCGCCGGAGATGACCATGCGCTGCACTTCAGAAGTGCCCTCGTAGATCTCGGTGATCTTGGCGTCGCGCATCATGCGCTCCACGGGGTAATCCCGGGTGTAGCCGTAGCCGCCGAAGAGCTGGACGCAGCGGCGGGTCACGTCGCTGGCGGTCTCGGCGGCAAACAGCTTGGCCATGGCCGCGTCCACGCTGAACGGCTCGTGGGCCTGCTTCTTCATGGCGGCGGAGTAGACCAGCAGCTTGGCGGCCTGAGTCTTGGCATACATATCCGCAAGCTGGAACTGGGTATTCTGCTGCTTGGCAATGGGCTTGCCGAACTGGACGCGCTCCTTGGTGTAGGCGATGGTCTCGTCGATGGCGCCCTCGGCGATGCCCAACGCCTGCGCGGCGATGCCGATGCGGCCGCCGTCCAGCGTGGCCATGGCCGCGTTAAAGCCCTTGCCCTGCTTGCCCAGCATCCGGTCGCCGGGGATGACGCAGTCCTCGAAGATCAGCTCACAGGTGGAAGAGCCGCGAATGCCCATCTTCTTCTCGTGCTTGCCCACGGAGAAGCCGGGGTCGGTGCGCTCCACGATGAAGGCGGACAGCTCCTTGGTCTTGCGGCCGCGCTTCTCCACAATGCCGGTGATGGCGATGACGATAAACACGTTGGCGTAGCCCGCGTTGGTAATAAAGATCTTCGAGCCGTTCAAGACCCACTCGCCCTTCTCGTTGAGAACGGCGGTGGTCTGCTGTCCCTGAGCGTCGGTGCCTGCGCCCGGCTCGGTGAGGCCGAACGCCCCCACCCACTCGCCGGAGCAGAGCTTGGGCAGATACTTCTGCTTCTGCTCCTCCGTGCCGTAGTCAAAAATGGGGTTGCAGCACAGGGAGGTGTGGGCGGAGAGAATGACGCTGGTCGTGCCGCAGACTTTGGCCAGCTCCTCCACCGCCATCACATAAGATAAGTAGTCGGCGCCCGCGCCGCCGTATTCCTTGGGAAGATAGATGCCCATCATGCCCAGCTTGGCCATTTTCTTCACCGTCTCGGCGGGGAAACGCTCCTCCTCGTCGATCTCTTGGGCCAACGGCTTGACCTCATTCTGGGCGAAGTCGCGAAAGAGCTTTTGGAGCATGAGCTGCTCTTTGGACAGTTTGAAATCCATCAATAATGCCCTCCTTACTTGATGTTGCGGCCGCGCTTACAGCTCGTCTGCCGGAGTCTTGGTGCGGTCGGGATTGTAGACGTAGAAGCCCTTGCCGGACTTCACGCCCAGATTGCCGCCGCGCACCATCTTGCGAAGCAGCGGGCAGGCGCGGTACTTGCTGTCGCCGGTCTCGTTGTAGAGCACGTCCATAATGGCCAAGCAGATGTCCAGACCGATGAAGTCGCCCAGCTCCAGCGGGCCCATGGGGTGATTCGCGCCCAGCTTCATAGCCGCGTCGATACCCGCGATGTTGGAAACCCCCTCCATCTTGATGAAGGCGGCCTCGTTGATCATGGGGATGAGGATGCGGTTGACCACGAACCCGGCAGCCTCGTTAACCTGAACGGGGGTCTTGCCCAGCTCCTCGGAGATGGCGGTGATGGCGGAGACGGTCTCGGCGGGGGTGTTCGCCCCGGCAATGACCTCGATGAGCTTCATGCGGTCGGCGGGGTTGAAGAAGTGCATCCCGATGAGGGGACGGCTCAGGCCCTTGCCGATCTCGGTGATGGACAGAGAAGATGTATTGGAGGCAAAGATGCAATCGGCCTTGCAGATCTTGTCCAGCTCGCCAAAGGTGGTCTGCTTCACGCCCATGTCCTCAAAGGCGGCCTCCACGATCAGGTCGCAGTCGGCGCAGAGGTTCTCCTTCAGGCCGGGGGTGATGGCGGCGACGATGGCGTCCGCCTTGTCCTGCTCCATCTTGCCCTTCTCCACCAGCTTGGCGTAGCCCTTCTCGATCTTGGCCTTGCCGTTATCCGCCCACTCCTGCTTGATGTCGCACAGAGCCACGGCCCAGCCGCTCTGGGCAAACGCCTTGGCGATGCCCTGACCCATCGTGCCCGCGCCGATAACGCCTACTTTTTTCATGTTGATCGACCTCCTAAAATATTTGATCCCAAATGGGGGTTTGCTGATGATATTACTTGTTCAGAAATTGCGCCTTGGGCTTGGGCTTCTCCTTGGAGAGGAAGCAGGCCATGCCCTCCACCTGATCGTGGGTCTCGAAACAGTCGCCGAACAGCTTCTCCTCGATGACCACCGCCTTGCCGATGGAGACCTGCATTCCCTCATTCACCGCCTTCTTGCAGGCGCGCACGGCAATGGGGGCGTTTTTGGCGATGGTGGCGGCCATCTTCTTGGCCGCGTCCATCAGCTCTGCCTGAGGATAAACGGCGTTGACCAGACCGATGCGAAGAGCCTCGGCAGCGTCAATGTTACGGGCGGTGTAGAGCATCTGCTTGGCCATGCCCATGCCCACCAGACGGGCCAGACGCTGGGTGCCGCCAAAGCCGGGAGTGATGCCCAGCCCCACCTCAGGCTGGCCGAACATGGCATTGTCCGAGCAGAGGCGAATGTCGCAGGACATGGCGATCTCGCAACCGCCGCCCAGCGCAAAGCCGTTCACTGCGGCGATCACGGGCAAGGGGAAGGACTCGATCATCAGGAAAATGTCGTTGCCCAGCTTGCCGAAGGCCTCACCCTCCGCCTTGGTCATGGTGGACATCGAGCCAATATCCGCCCCGGCCACGAAGCTCTTCTCCCCCGCGCCGGTGAGGATGACGCAGCGGATCACGCTCTGATCCACCGCCTCAAAGGCCGCCTTCAGCTCGGAAAGTACCTGAGGATTCAAGGCGTTGAGGGCCTCGGGACGGTTGATGGTGATGACCCCTACCGCGCCCTCGCAGTTCAGTTCTACCAATGCCATTTGCTGTTCCTCCTTGTCATTTCTTTACACAGATTTGATTGTTAGAAATTTCACAATCACGCTGTATTTAATATAGCACCCTTCCCCGAAATTTGCAAGCATAAGTTGTAAATTTCCCAAAGGAAAACCCAAGAAATTTTCCGGGGCGGAAAAAGAAAAAAGCGCGGCGGGACAGTACCCGCCGCGCAGTGGTTCTCAAATGTCCAGATAGGCTTGCAACAAGACCTGCAGCAGCTCATCGCGGTCCAGCTTTCGGATGAGGGCGCGGGCGTTGTTGTAGTTGGTAATGTACGTGGGGTCTTCGGAGAGAATGTAGCCCACGATCTGGTTAATGGGGTTGTAGCCCTTTTCTTGGAGGGCGTCATACACCGTGGTAAGGGTCTGACGAATCTCTTCTCCGGGGTCAGGCTGGAGGGAAAATTGTCTGGTGAAGCTCAAATCGTCGGACATCACACGCACCTCCTGTTCTCTGCGTCGTTATGGTATATTCTACCTCATTTTTCTCCGTTTGTAAAGAGGATTCTGTGTGCCTTAACGGAGAATGGCCTCCAATTCTTTTTCCAGCAGCTCCAAGATTGCCCGCACATCGGCGTCCGCCTCTTCTGCGGTGAGGCTTCGGTCGTCGGCGCGCAGGGTGAGGTTGAAGGCCACCGACTTTTTCCCTTCGGGGATGGGCGCGCCGGTGTAGATGTCGAACAGGGTCACTTCCTTCAGCAGTCCCCGCGCCCCCCGGGCGATGCAGTCCTCCAGCGCGCCCACGGTGACGGCAAGGTCGCACACCACGGCGATGTCCCGGGTGACAGCGGGGAACTTGGGCAGGGGGGTATACACCGGGTCTGCTCCCTTGGCGTCCATGAGGGCGGCCAGAGACAGCTCGGCGGCGTACAGCTCCGTGTCCACATCGTAGTTCTTGGCCACCAGCGGGTGGAGCTGGCCCAGCACGCCCAACACCTGTCCCCCGGCCCACACCGCGGCGCAGCGGCCGGGGTGGTAGGAGGGGTTCTCCGTGACCGCCACGAAGGAGATATTCTCACAGCGCAGCTCCTTCAAAATGGCTTCCACCGCTCCCTTGAGGGCAAAGAAGTCCATATCCTCACCGTAAGCGCCCAGCGTCAGGTACTTGCTCTCAATGGCCAGACCGTCCTTGCCGCCGGGGGTGTAGGTGCGGCCCACCTCGTAGAGCTTGGCGGACTTGTTGCGGAAGTTGTAGTTGCGGGTCAGGATCTCCAGCATGGAGGGCAGGGTGGTGGTCCGCATGATGGAGGTATCCTCCCCCAGAGGGTTGAGGATCTTAAAGGACTTGCGGCGCTGGGCGTCTTGGGGCCAGCGGATCTTGTCATAATAGGTGGGAGAGATAAAGGAATAGGTGATGATCTCGTCAAAGCCCAGCGCCCGGCAGGCCGCGCCCGACTGACGCTCCACCTGCTGCTCCGGGGAGTAGCCGCCCAGAGTGGTCTGCCCCCGCATGAGGGTGGTGGGGATGTTGTTGTAGCCGTAGAACCGGGCCACCTCCTCGGCCAGATCGGCCATGCGGCGCACGTCGCCCCGCCAAGAGGGGACGGTGACCTGATCGCCCTTCACCGCAAAGTCCAGCTTCTTCAAAATATCCACCATATCCGCCGCGGCCACGTCCGTGCCCAGCAGAGCGTTGATCTTGTCCGGCTCCAGCGTCAGCACGGTGGGCTGGGGGACAAAGTTGAGGATGTCGATGACCCCATCCACCACCTCGCCCGCGCCCAGCAGCTCCACTAACTCGCAGGCACGGTCCACAGCGGGCAGAGTGTTCATGGGGTCGAGGCCCTTTTCAAACTTGGCGGACGCCTCCGTCCGCATCCCCAGCGCCAGCGCGCCCTTGCGAATGGTCGTGCCGTCAAAACAGGCGGACTCAAAGACCACGTCGGCGGTGTCGTCCACGATCTCGGAGTTTTCCCCGCCCATGATGCCCGCCAGACCCACCGCCCGGCTCTCGTCGGCGATGACCAGATGGCTTCCCGTCAGGGTATGCTCCTTGCTGTCCAGCGTGGTGAGCTTCTCCCCTTCCTCCGCCCGGCGGACAATGATCTTACCGCCCTTCACGTAGCGGTAGTCAAAGGCGTGCATGGGCTGGCCGTACTCCAGCATGACGTAGTTGGTAATGTCCACGATGTTGTTGATGGGCCGCACCCCCATGGCCCGCAGGCGCTGGCGCATCCAAAGGGGGGAGGGGGCGATCTTCACGTTGCGCACCATCCGGGCGGTGTAACGGGGCACCAAATCGGCGGCAGGGGTCTCCACGTCCAGCAGCTCCGCCAGATTCCCGTCCGCCCCGCCCTTCACCACAGGGGTGTGGAGCTTCAATGGCGCACCAAAGGTGGCGGAGGCCTCCCGGGCCAGCCCAATGACGGACAGGCAGTCGGGGCGGTTGGGGGTGATCTCAAACTCCACCACTTGGTCGTGGAAGGAGATCGCCTCCCGAATGTCCGCGCCGGGGGTCAGCTTGCCCGCCAGCTCCGGGTCGCGGCTCAGCACAAAGATGCCGTCCTCGATGGCGTAGGGGAAGTCGTGGATGGTCAGGCCCAGCTCCTTGAGGGAGCAGAGCATTCCGTTGCTCTCCACCCCGCGGAGCTTGCCGGCGGTGATGTGTACCCCGCCGGGGAGGGTGGAATCGTCCAGCGCGGCGGGGACAAAGTCCCCCTCGCAGAGGTTCTGCGCCCCGGTGACGATCTGGATGGGATCTCCCGCCCCTACGTCCACCTGACAGATCCACATATGGTCGCTGTCCGGGTGGCGTTCCAGAGACTTGACCTGTCCCACCACCACGTTTTTGATCTCCTCGCCCTCCGTCGCCGTGGTCTCCACCTTCGAGCCGGAGAGGGTCATGGCCTCGGCAAATTCTTTTTGGTCGGCGGTGACGTTTACAAATTCATTGAGCCATTCACGGGAAAGATTCATGCTGCACAACCTCCTTTCTTAAAACTGTTCCAGAAAACGCACGTCGTTTTCAAAAATGAGCCGCAGGTCGGCGATCTTAAAGCGGCGCATGGCGGTGCGCTCCAAGCCCATGCCGAAGGCCCAGCCCGACCACTCATTGGGGTCGATGCCCGACATTTCCAGCACGCGGGGGTGGATCATCCCCGCGCCCAGCAGCTCGATCCAGCCCTCCCCCTTGCAGGTGGGGCAGCCCGCGCCGCCGCACTTGTGGCACTGCACGTCCATCTCGCAGGACGGCTCGGTGAAGGGGAAGTGATGGGGACGGAAGCGGGTGACCGTGCCCTTGCCGAAGAGTTCCTCGGCCAGCAGGTTCAGCGTACCCTTCAGATCCGCCATGGTGACGTTCTTGTCGATGACCATGCCCTCCACCTGATGGAACATGGGGGAGTGGGTGGCGTCCACCTCGTCCTTGCGGTAGACGCGGCCGGGGGCGATGATGCGGATGGGCAGCTCCATGGTCTCCATGGCCCGCACCTGCATGGGGGAGGTCTGGGAGCGGAGCATCACCCGGCTGCCCTCGTCAAAGTAGAAGGTGTCCGACCAGTCCCGGGAGGGGTGGCCCTCCTCGGCGTTGAGCTTGTCAAAGTTATAGGAGGCCAGCTCGATCTCCGGCCCGTCCAAAACGGTGAAGCCCATACCCACAAAGATGTCCTTGATCTCGTCGAGGGCCATATACATGGGGTGCTTGTGGCCCAGTTGGGGGGTCTTGCCGGGAATGGTCACGTCCACCGTCTCCGCCTTGAGCTTCAGGCTCAGCGCGGCCTCCGCCAGCTTTTCCGACGCCGCGTCCACAGCGGCCTCCACCGCAGCGCGCACCTCGTTGGCCAGCGCGCCCATAGCGGGGCGTTCCTCGGCGGTGAGCTTGCCCATCTGCTTCAAAACGGCGGTCAGCTCCCCCTTTTTGCCCAGATATTTGACCCGCAGCTCGTCTAAAGCGGCGGCGTCCTTGACGCTTTCCAGCGCGGCAAGGGCCTCGGTGCGGATCTTTGCTAACTGTTCTTTCATCGTCTCTACTTCCTTTCCATTCAAACAAAAAACCTTTCATCCCACACACAGGGACGAAAGGCCGATTCCTTCCGCGGTACCACCCACGTTCGCGTCGGTCAGACGCGCGCTCAAAAGCCGGTAACGGCGGCTGTCCGTCCGTGTCTCCACGGCCGCTCCGGGGCGAACCAAGCGTTTCCTCCGCCGCCCCGCTTTCAGCCTGTGGCTGGGGCTCTCTTTGGACGGCATCCGCGCTATTTTCCCCTTCAACGCATTTCAACGGGAGTTATTTTACCACACTCTTTTGGAAAAGGCAAGAATTTTCTTGATAAACCCGGGAGAGTGGTATATAATGTATGTCGCGTGTTGAGCCTGTGAAAAGGCAGACCCGGAGCACGGGCTGCGAATCCGCAGGCTCGGAGGTAACACCATGGTAAAAGCGATCGTTGGAGCAAACTGGGGCGACGAGGGCAAGGGAAAGATCACCGACCTGCTGGCGGAGACCTCGGACGTGGTCATCCGCTTTCAGGGGGGCGCCAACGCCGGCCACACCATCATCAATGATTACGGCCGTTTTGCCCTGCACATTCTCCCCTCCGGCATCTTTTACCCCCATGTGACCAACATCATCGGCAACGGCGTGGCGCTGGACGCGGCCAAGCTGGTCAAGGAGCTGGGCGATATCACCGCGCAGGGCATCCCCCAGCCCAACCTGATCATCTCGGAGCGGTGTCAGCTCCTCCTCCCCTACCATATCCTTCAGGACACCTACGAGGAGGAGCGGCTGGCGGGTCAGGCCTTCGGCTCGACCAAGTCGGGCATCGCCCCCTTCTATTCGGACAAATACGCCAAGATCGGCGTTCAGGTGTGCGACCTCTTTGACGAGCCCCGGCTGCGCCAAAAGCTCACCCACGCGCTGGAGATCAAAAATGTTCTCTTTGAACACCTCTACCACAAGCCCGCCCTCAAGGTGGAGGAGCTGCTAAGCGAACTGCTGGCCGCGCGGGAGCTGATCCGCCCCTATGTGGGCGACGCGGTGGGCTTTGTCCACAACGCCCTCAAAGAAAACAAGACCATTTTGCTGGAGGGTCAGCTTGGGGCGATGAAAGACCCCGATCTGGGCATTGTGCCCATGACCACCTCCTCCCACACGCTGGCCGGGTTCGGCTGTGTGGGTGCGGCGGTGCCGCCCACCGCCATAGAGGAGGTCATCTGCGTCACCAAGGCGTACTCCTCCTGCGTCGGCTCGCAAACCGAGCCTTTTGTCAGCGAGGTCACCGGCGAGGCCGGGGACGAGCTGCGCCGCCGGGGCGGCGACAAGGGCGAGTTCGGCGCGACCACCGGCCGTCCCCGCCGGGTGGGCTGGTTCGACTGCGTGGCCACCAAATACGGCTGCATGGTTCAAGGGGCGACCAACGTGGCCCTCACCTGTCTGGACGTGCTGGGCTATCTGGACGAGATCCCCGTCTGCGTGGGCTATGAGATCGACGGCAAGGTCACCGACGTATTCCCCACCACCCCCAAGCTGGTGAAGGCCAAGCCCGTGTTCGAGATGCTCCCCGGCTGGAAGTGCGACATTCGCGGCGAAACGGACTATGCCAAGCTGCCCCGTGAGGCCCGGAATTACGTGGACTTTTTGGAACGCCACATCGGCCACCCCATCGGCATCGTCTCCACCGGCCCGCGGCGCACCGACAACGCCGTGCGGAAGTAAGCCTTTTCTAAATGAGGAAAGAGGTCTGGTCACTTTTATGACCAGACCTCTTTTTGCCAAAGCCGGCGGCAGGAGCTTGGTTACTCCATGGCGCGCTTGGCGTCCCGGGCCACGGCGCGGGCGCCGTTGCCTAAATCGTCCAAGGTGTCCTTGATCCCGTCGCCCATGCGCTCCAGCGCGCTGTTGCCTGCGCGGCCTGCGTCATAGGACGTACCTATGCGGGCGTTTTCGTCGCCCACGGGCGCACCGCTCACGTTGTTGCCGCCGTTGGCGGCATCCGTGTTGGTCTCGCCGCTGCCCACATCGCCGCCGAGTACCTCATCCGTGGGATCAGGCGTGGCAGTCGGTTTGGCGGTCGGTGTGGTCTGGGTGGTGGGATGCGTCGTCGTGCCGGGCGTGATGTCCTCGCCGGTCTTGTCGCCGGCGCAGCCCGCCAGCGGCAGGCACAGCGCCGCAGTCAGGCAGAGACCGATCCATGTCTTTTTCATTTTCTTTCCTCCCCTGCGCGGTGTTCTCACCGCACTGAAAGTAGTATTTCTGCCCCGTCGGCAAATCAAACAAGGGAAATTTCGGCTTGCAAATGAAAAAATTTTTCTTGCGCTTTTTGTCCTCCTATGCTATGATAGCAATATAATAAAAAGAATTATTCCTATTAAGGAGGCTCAGCTATGGCAGCTACACGGTATTCCCGCCAACGGGAGTTGATCTATCAAAGCGTCTGTGCCAGCCGGGAACACCCCACGGCGGAGATGGTATACGCCATGCTGAAGCCGGAGCATCCGTGCTTGAGCCTTGGGACGGTCTACCGCAACCTCCACCTGCTGGCCGACGAGGGCAAGCTCATTCGGATGCCCTTCCCGGTGGAGCGGTTTGACGGCGACCTCCACGACCACGGGCATTTTTGCTGTAAGCACTGCGGGAGGGTCATGGATGTGGAGCTGCCCTATGACGGCGCGCTGGACACGGCCGCCCAAGAGCAGCTTCGCGGCACTGTGACCCACCACACCGTCGTCTTTTACGGCGCGTGCAGCCACTGCGCCGAAGAGGCCGGCTAAATGAGGATTTCTCCACATTGAATGTGAAGGAAGAAATAAAATACTTGAAAGGGGAACGATTTTTATGGATCTGAAGGGCAGCAAGACCGAGGCCAACCTCTGGAAGGCGTTTGCCGGGGAGAGTCAGGCCCGCAACAAGTACACCTACTTTGCCAGCCGCGCCAAGAAGGAAGGCTTTGAGCAGATCGCCGCCATTTTCCAAGAGACGGCGGACAACGAAAAAGAGCACGCCAAAATGTGGTTCAAGGAGCTGGGTGGCATCGGCGACACCGCCGCCAACCTGACCGCCGCCGCGGCCGGGGAGAACGAGGAGTGGACCGCCATGTATAAGGAGATGGCGGAGACTGCCCGGGCCGAGGGCTTCGACCGCATCGCCGCCCTCTTTGACGGCGTGGCCGCCATTGAGAAGGAGCACGAGGAGCGTTATCTCGCCCTGCTGAAAAACCTGAAGGAGGATCTGGTGTTCCAGAAGCCCGACGGCGAGTACATTTGGGTGTGCCGCAACTGCGGCCACATCCATGTGGGCAAGTCCGCCCCTGAGGTCTGCCCCGTCTGCGCCCATCCTCAGGCCTATTTTGAGCTGAAGAAGAGCAATTATTAAGCAAGGATAAATGAAAAGGGCAAGACAGACCGTTTCGGTTTGTCTTGCCCTTTTTGTTCCCATGATACAGAAACACCCGCCGGAACGCAACAACGTTCCGGCGGGTGTGTGTTTTCGTCACGAAATGTCCAGCTCCGGGGGGACGTCCAGCTCTTTGGGGCGGGGCGAGCCGTTCTTCTTCCGCTGGCGGACGCATTCGGTGAGCAGATACTCGATCTGCCCGTTGATGGAGCGGAAGTCATCCTCGGCCCAAGCGGCGATGGCGGCGTAAAGCTGCTCGGATACCCGGAGGGGGATCTGCTTCTTCTCCGCCATGGCTTAATAGAGGCTGCCAGAGTTGACCACCGGCTGGGCGTCCCGGTTGCCGCAGAGCACCACCAGCAGATTGCTCACCATGGCCGCCTTGCGCTCCTCGTCCAGCGTGACCACCTGATTCTCGCTGAGCCGCTCCAGCGCCATCTCCACCATGCCCACCGCGCCGTCTACGATCATCTTCCGCGCGTCGATGATGGCGCTGGCCTGCTGCCGCTGGAGCATAACGGAAGCGATCTCAGGCGCATAGGCCAGATAGGTGATGCGGGCCTCCACGATCTCCAGCCCCGCGTCGGCCACCTTGGTCTGGATCTCGCCCCGGATGCGCTCGGCTACCGTCTCGCTGGAGCCCCGGAGACTCCCCTCGTCCGCCTGACCGTCTCCGGTGGTGTCCACGTTGGGGGCAACGTCGTAGGGGTACATCCGCACGATGTTGCGAAGGGCGCTGTCGCACTGGAGGGACAGGTATTCCTTATAATTGTCCACGTTGAACACCGCCTTGGCGGTGTCGGTGACCCGCCAGATGACGGCAATGCCGATCTCCACCGGGTTGCCGAGGCAGTCGTTGATCTTCTGCCGGCCATTGTTCAGGGTCATGTTCTTGAGGGAGATCTTCTTGTCGCCGCCAAGGGAGATATTCGCCCCGGCCACCAGACCCTCTGCGCCTACCACGATGCCGGAGGGCTTGGGAGTGGCGGTGTCCCCCGACTGGGCCAGCTTGGTGGAGGCGGCGGGATTGATGGCGGTGCAGAAGGGGTTCACCGCGTAAAAGCCCGCGCCCTTCAGCGTGCCGATGTAGTTGCCGAACAGGGTCAGCACCAGCGCCTCTTGGGGCTTTAAGACCTTCAAGCCGCACAGGGGCAGCCAAGCAAGGCTCAGCACCACGATGCACACCACTACCAGCGGTATCATGGCGTTGACGGCGGCGAAAATCACGCCCACGGTGGCGATGATGTAAACAGCGATCACCGCCAGTAGCACCAGCATCCCGTGCTTTTTGTTCTGCAATATTTTCTCTGTCATGGAAATTGCCTCCTTGCAATTTTGATATCAAGATGATATCACTATCATTTCTACTTGTCAAGCATTTTTTGAAGTGCTATAATCAACTCACCAAATTTGAAGGAGGAGCTGTCTTATGAAGAAGTTTACCCGCTGGTGGGTGTGCCTTGGGCTTTGTCTGGGCCTGTTGGCCTGCGGCGCGCTGGCCGCAGAGGGGGATATCTCCGTCCAGTTGGACGGCGCGCCCCTTGTCTTTACCGACGCCGTGCCTCAGGTAAAGGATCAGCGCACCTTTTTGCCCTTCCGCGCCGTGTTTGAGGCCATGGGCGCGGAGGTGGACAACGAGGGCAACGTCATTACCGCCGTGCGGGGGGATAAGACCCTCACCATGACCGTCGGCTCTGCCGAAGCCACCGTCACGCAGCAGGGCGTGACCACCTCCATCTCCATGGACGTCGCCCCCTATGTAGACGCGTCCACTTGGCGCACCTATGTCCCCGTCCGCTTTGCCGCGCAGGCCTTTGACTGTGCTGTGGGCTGGGATCAAACCGCCCAGACCGCCGTCATCGTGGACACTGAGAAGCTGGTGACGGAGGCCATGGAGGGCAAGAGCTATACCTATCTGGAGAAGCTGGCCGCTATGGGGGAGAAATATAAGGAAGGCATCTGGGACATGGACGCGTCCTTTGACATGGATATGTCCATGCTGACCCTCCCCATGATGACCATGGACGGCGGAGTGAAGGGCGTCATGGCGGACAACGCCAAAATGGACATGACCATGAACATGAAGATGGACATGGACGGACTGCTGGCTATGACAGCCGCCATGGGCGCAGAGCAGCCCACCCAAGAGGCGTTGGCCCAGTTTGAGGCCCTCAAGACCAAGGGAATGGACGTGTCCCTTCGCGGCGATATCAACGCCGGCAAGCTCTACATGAATATGGATATGAGCGCGCTGGCCGGCGTCACCGAGAATATCCCCACCGCCGACGTCTGGTACGAGCTGGACATGGCCGCCCTCATGGAGCAGGCGGGGATGGACTGGAACGAGCTGATGGCCATGAGTGAAAACGCCAATACGCTGGACACGCTGGTTTCCGCCCTTGCCGCGACCCAGCCCAATGACGCGGCCGACGGCTACAACGACCTGAAAAAGTCCTTCGACGACCTGTTCGCCGCCTTCGCCGATGACCACTTCCAGCTCTGGGGCTCAAAAGCGCCCTACCATGTCCACAGCTGCTCCACCACCTACCAGCAGACTGCGGCGGACGGCTCTACCGTCAGTATGGATCTGCTGCTGCACTTTGTCAGCGAGACGGATCCCACCGTTGACGGCTATACCCTCATTCTTACCATGTCTCAGGGGGAGACGGGCGAAATGACCATGACCGTTTCCATGGACAACCACGGCAAGATGACCGCCGAGATCGAGGCGGTCATGGGCGGCATCACCATGTCCATGACCATGGACGGCACGTACGCCCCCGGCACGACCGCCCCCGTGGTCACGCCCCCTGAGGGCGCGAAGATCGTCCCCTTCACCGAAATGATGGGCCAGACCGGTGACCTCGGGGTCATCGGCGGCGCGGACGGTCCCACCGCCATCATTACCGCCAAGGCCGCGTAAGTCCACCGGGCAACCAAAACGGCGGACGGGAAGTGACTTCCCGTCCGCTGATTTTTGCCTTTTTCGGCAAATTTGTCCTTTCCATCTCCGGCGAATCGTGGTACAATGGAAAAGATTTTGGGAAACGAGGGGGAGAGTCCATGAAGGTCGGTTTTGACAACGGAAAATATCTGGAGACCCAATCGGCGCACATCAAGGAGCGCATCGCCCAATTCGGCGGAAAGCTCTATCTGGAGTTTGGCGGCAAGCTCTTTGACGACTATCACGCCGCCCGTGTACTCCCCGGCTTTGCGCCGGACAGCAAAATTCGGATGCTGGGGCAGCTTGCCGATCAGGCGGAGGTGGTCATTGCCATCAACGCCGCCGACATCGAGAAAAACAAGGTGCGGGGCGACTTGGGCATCACCTATGACGTGGACGTACTCCGCCTCATCGACGCGTTCCGCGCCATAGGCCTTTATGTGGGCAGCGTGGTCATCACCCGCTGGACCGGTCAGACGCAGGCCGCCACCTTCCAGCGGCGGCTGGAGGGGCTTGGCATCAAGGTCTACCGCCACTACCCCATTGAGGGCTATCCCCACAACATTCCCCTCATTGTCTCCGACGAGGGCTACGGAAAAAACGACTACATCGAGACCTCCCGCCCGCTGGTGGTGGTCACCGCCCCCGGCCCGGGCAGCGGCAAGATGGCTGTCTGCCTCTCCCAACTCTACCATGAGTACAAGCGTGGGGTCAAGGCGGGCTACGCCAAGTTTGAGACCTTCCCCATCTGGAATCTGCCGTTAGATCACCCGGTGAATCTGGCCTACGAGGCCGCCACCGCCGATCTCGACGATGTGAACATGATCGACCCCTTCCATCTTGCCGCCTACGGCAAGACCACGGTGAACTACAACCGGGACGTGGAGGTGTTCCCCGTCCTCTCCGCCATGTTCGAGACCATCATGGGGAAAAGCCCCTACCACTCCCCCACCGACATGGGGGTGAATATGGTGGGCAACTGTATCGTGGACGACAGCGTGGTGTGCGCCGCCGCCCGGCAGGAGATCATCCGCCGCTACTACGACGCCCTGTGCGAACGCCGCCGGGGCCGCTGTGGGGACGAGCCGGTCTACAAGTTAGAGCTGCTGATGAAAAAGGCGGAGGTGGACTCCTCCCTTCGCAAGGTGGTCGCCACCGCCCAAGACAAAGCCCGCCGCACCGAACGCCCCGCCACCGCCATCGAGCTGCCCGGCGGGCGGCTTATCCGGGGCAAGACCAGCGAGCTGATGAACCCCGCCGCCGGCGTACTCCTCAACGCCTTGAAGGTGCTGGCGGATATCCCGAAAAAGACCCACCTCATCTCCCCTGACGCCATCAGGCCTATTCAGAAGATCAAGGTGGAACATCTGGGCGCGCCCAATCCCCGGCTCACCGCCGAGGAGGTGCTCATCGCTCTGGCCATCAGCGCCACGGAGAACCCCACCGCCGCTCTGGCTTTGGCGCGGCTTGCCGATCTCCGGGGCTGTCAGGCCCACTCCACCGTCATCCTCCCCCACGAGGACATGGAGATCTACAAAAAGCTGGGCCTTCAGATCACCTGTGAGCCACAATACGAGACCAGCGACCTCTATCAGAGATAATAGTAATAAGCGGCAAAAAGCCGGGGGAAACTTCCCCCGGCTTTTTTGTGGGTCTTTTGCGCTCAGCGCTGCCAGACGGTGCCATCGGTGTAGGCAACCCGCACGACCTGGACGTTGCGGACGCTGGCGGTTCGCTCGTTGCTGTTCATGGTCCAGTTGAAGGTATTAACGCTGTCTGCCTTGAGTATCTCCCGCTCCATGTAGCCCACAAAGGTGCCGTCATGGATGGTGGGCCAGTCGGTGGTCACATTGCCGTAGGCGTCGACACAGGTCCATTTGATCTCAAAGGAGCGGATGTCCTTATTGCTGATGTTCCAGAGCGACACGTTCACCACCGGGATGCCGATGCTGTTATAGGTGATGCTGATGGTATTATCATGGACGCGGAGAGGGCAGCCGCCCATGGAGCTCTGCCACCGGGCCCGCAGTTCCAGGTCCTTGGCCTGGAGGGCGCTGTAAGCGGTCTGGTCATTATTGAGCTGGGCGTTCAGCTTCTCTATCTGCACCAGAAGCACCGCACTGCTGTAGTCGCCCTCCTGGGCCCAGCTTTCCGCCCGGACAATGGTATAGTCCGTGTGGAGATACCAGCCCACCGTCTGCTCGGCGGCCACGTTGCGCTGGCGCACCTCCTTGGTGCGGCCGTCCAGAGCGTACATGGTGACCATGGTCTCCCGGTGCCAGCCCTGGGCCTCGTATTCCGCCACCAGGCCGGGTTTGACCTCGGTGAGGCTGCCGTCATCGGCGTAGAGAGGGACGGCAGGACTGGGGGTCAGGCTCAACGTCTTGCGCCGGGACGGCTCCACCAGCCGGGTGACCAAAGCGGCGCACTCCGCCCGGGTGATCGTGTTGTCAGGGGTGAAGGTCCCGTAGCCATCGCCCCCGGTGAGAACGCCGGCGTTATACAGACGGTACACCGCCGGGGCATAGTCCGCCGTCACGGGCACATCGGGGATGTCCCCCCGCTCCACATTGTTGATGGCGGGCAGAGCCTCCTCCGGGAGAGCGGCGCACAGAATGACGGCAAACTGGGCGCGGGTGGCCTGGGCCCCGTAATCGCTGTATTGCCCGGCGGTGATGATCCCATTGTTGATGGCATAGTCCACGTAGCCCTGATACCACTTACCGCCCCCGGAGCTGGGTATGCTCCACTCTCCGGTGTGGTAAATGTTGTGAATCCGATAAGCCATGGTCACGGTCTCCGCGATGCTGATCTGGTCATTGGGCTTGAACTGCATGTCGTTCAAAAACCAAACATTGTTCTTCATGCCGTTCATCAGATCCAGCTGGTTGGCCCGCCGGACGTCGGCGGCGTACCATTTGCCGTCCTTGACATCGGAAAACTCATCGCCCTCCTTCACCTGTACGAAGTTGGCAAGGCCCGGCGCCACCGCCAGGGCAGCGGGAAACAAGCTCAGCGCCATGACCAGCGCCAGCAACGCCGACAGCCACTTTTTACCCCTCGTTCTCATGATGTTTCCTCCTCGTTGTGTGGTGGCGTTTTCGCTATTTTTGTCTTCTTCTCAGTTAAGGTGACTATTTTTATTTTAGCATCTTTGTCAATCCCCGGATATGGGCAAAGCGACTGAATTTTTCCGGCATTTTTCTGCGGTTTTTCTCCTTGATTTTTCCTTGACGGCGGCCTTTGGGGCGAGTAGAATCGGATTTAGATTTTTTCTTGGAGAGGTGAGAAAAATGGCGGTAAAGTATGTGTTCGTCACCGGCGGCGTGGTATCCGGGCTGGGCAAGGGCATCACGGCGGCCTCCCTGGGCCGGCTGCTGAAACAGCGGGGCCTGCGGGTGAAGGTGCAGAAGCTGGACCCCTATCTGAACGTAGACCCGGGCACCATGAGTCCCTACCAGCACGGGGAGGTGTTCGTCACCGACGACGGGGCGGAAACCGACCTGGACCTGGGCCACTACGAGCGGTTCATCGACGAAAACCTCAGCGTGAACTCCTCGGTATCCTCGGGCAAGGTGTACTGGAACGTGCTCAACCGGGAGCGCTCCGGGGACTTTCTGGGGGGCACGGTGCAGATCATCCCCCACATCACCAACGAGATCAAGCGGAACATCTACACCCTGGACACCCCGGACACCGACGTGGCCATCGTGGAGATCGGCGGCACCGTGGGCGACATCGAATCCCAGCCCTTCCTGGAGGCCATCCGCCAGGTGGCGGCGGAGCGGGGACGGCAGAACGTCATGTTCATCCACGTCTCCCTCATCGTCGCCATTCCCGGCTCGGGGGAGCTGAAGAGCAAGCCTACCCAGCACTCCGCCAAGGAGCTGCTCAGTCTGGGCATCCAGCCCGACGTGATCATGTGCCGCAGCGACGCCCCCGTGTCTCAGGACATTCTGGGCAAGATCGCCCTCTTCTGCAACATCCCCGTGGACCACGCCATCCCCAACCTCACCGCCGACATTCTCTACGAGGTGCCCCTGATGCTGGAGCGGGAGGGGCTGGCGGACGTGGTGGTGCGGCGGCTGGGGCTGATCTGCCACGCCCCCGACCTCACCGAGTGGGCCACCATGGTCCACCGGGCGAAACAAGCCACCGACCGCGTAAAGATCGCCCTGGTAGGCAAGTACGTCGCCCTCCATGACGCCTACCTCTCGGTGGTGGAGGCCCTCACCCACGGCGGCATCGAAAACGACGTGAAGGTGGATATCCAGTGGGTGGATTCGGAGCTTCTCACACCTGATAACGTGGCCCAGACCCTGTCCGGCTGCGGCGGGATCATCGTCCCCGGCGGCTTTGGCGACCGGGGCGTGGAGGGCATGATCACCGCCGTCCAGTACGCCCGGGAAAATGCCGTCCCCTTCTTCGGCATCTGCCTGGGGATGCAGATGGCGGTGGTGGAGTTTGCCCGCCACGGGGCAGGGCTGACCGATGCCCACTCCAGCGAGTTTTCCCAGACCACCGCCCATCCGGTCATCGCCCTCATGCCCGACCAGGTGGGCGTCACCGCCAAGGGCGGCACCATGCGGCTTGGGGTCTATCCCTGCCAGGTCACCGGGGAGGACACCTTCACCTACCGGGCTTACGGCTCCCTGGAGCTGTCCGAGCGCCACCGCCACCGCTATGAGTTCAACAACGACTACCGCCCCGCCCTCACCGCCAAGGGCCTCCGGCTGGCGGGTCTCTCCCCCGACGGGAGGCTGGTGGAGATCGTGGAGCTGCCTGGTCACCCCTGGTTCGTGGGGGTGCAGTTCCACCCGGAGCTGAAGAGCCGCCCCAACAAGGCCCACCCCCTGTTTCGGGCGTTTATCGCTGCGGCCAAGGCCCACGGCAAGACAGAATGACAAAAAAATCCCTCTCCGTTTGGAGAGGGATTTTTCCAATACATGGCGTTTTACACGTCCGAATGTATCACTTTTGGGCTTTCGCCAGATCGATGAGCTGAACGAAGGCGGCCTTGTCGTTGACGGCCAGTTCAGCCAGCATCTTGCGGTCGATCTTCACGTTGGCTTTTTTCAGGCCGTTCATGAAGGTGGAGTAGTTGATGCCGTTGGGGCGGCAGGCGGCGGAAATGCGGGTGATCCAAAGCTGACGGAAGTCACGCTTCTTCAGGCGGCGGCCGGTGTAAGCGTACTGCAGGGACTTCATCACCTGCTCCTTGGCCATCTTAAAATGCTTGGATTTCGCACCCCAGTAGCCCTTGGCCATCTTCAGGGTCTTATTGCGTCTTTTGCGCGTCATCATCGCGCCTTTCACTCTTGCCATGGTTGAAAAGCCTCCTATATTTGGTAAATGAGATTATTTGTAGGGGATCATGCGCTTGATGGTAGCGGCGTTGGTAACGTCCGCATACGCGCCGGCGCGGAGGCCTCTCTTGCGCTTGGTGGTCTTGCCGTGACCGTTCAACAGGTGGGACTTGTACGCGTGGGCGCGCTTGACCTTGCCGGTCTTGGTGAGCTTGAAGCGCTTCTTCGACGCGGAGTGGGTCTTGAGCTTGATCTTAGGCATTTTCAGTTTCTCCTTTACGTTTGGATTCTTCTTCGGCCTCGTCCTTGGCGGTCTCGGGCTTGGCCTTGGATTTCGCCTTCTTGGGATCTTCCTTTGCCTTGGGGGCAAGGAAGATACTCATGTGCCGGCCGTCCAGCTTGGGGTCTTTCTCCTGGTTGGCCACCTCGGCGCACTGCTCGGAGAACTTGATGAGCAGGTCGCGGCCAATCTCGGTGTGGGCCATCTCGCGGCCGCGGAAGCGGACGGTGACCTTCACCCGGTTGCCTTCGGCCAAGAACTTCTGGGCGTTACGCAGCTTGACGTTGAAGTCAGCCACGTCGATGCCGGGGGACATACGGACTTCTTTGATCTCTACCACGTGCTGGTTCTTGCGGGCTTCCTTATCCCGCTTGGCCTGCTCAAAGCGGAACTTGCCGTAATCCATGAGCTTGCACACCGGGGGAACGGCATTGGGAGAGATCTTGACCAGATCCAGCTCCGCCTCCTCCGCCTTTTGCAGGGCTTCGGCCGCGGACATGATCCCAAGCTGCTCGCCGGTCTCGCCGACCAGCCGGACTTCCTTATCGCGGATGTCCTCGTTGATCTGATGGGCAGGATTGCTGATAGAAAAACACCTCCAAACCAAAATGATAGCGGATACCTTTACAGATACCCGCTCACACACAAAACCAACCGGGCAAAGCCCGGTGCAGTTACCATGTTGACCCTTCGGCGTCAGCCTGAGGTGAGGTAAGGGGTACCCTTCCTACTTCCTTGTACGCACGCTATTATACCCTTCTCCCCCGCCCTTGTCAAGGGAAAAGTTCCGATCTTGGCAAAAAATTCGCGTCAGTCAATGGGTTCAGACCCCATTGCCCCATGCAGCTCAGAGGTGATCGCCCCCCGGAAGATGCGGTCGGCGTGGCCGTGGAGGGCCAGCAACTTGGAGGGCACGCCCGCCGGGGAAATGTTTCCGCCGCAGGAGAGATCCTGATCGAAGATGAACTTCACCTCCGGGTCGCGCTTTCCGTCCCCCAGCAGGCCCAGCCCTGCGTGGAGCTTGAGGCCGCAGTCCCCTTCTAACTTCATGTCGATGTCGGTGGCGCACTTGGTCAATTGCGTCTCCTCCACGTCAAACTCCCCCATCACGCCCAAATAGGCGGGCTGGATCAGCTCGTTCCAAGGCCGGCCCTCTAAATGGAGACGCTGGCGGGAGACGGCGTTGACGTAGCGTAGGCCGATGCGCTCAAAAAAGGCGGGATGGTAGATGGCGATGAACTCTGCCAGCAGCTTGTCCAGCCGCCCGGCAAATTCCTCCCAACGGCGGTAGCTCACCGTGGACAGAGCAATGAAGCCAGAAGTAAGGTTCACCTTCCACCGCTTGTCCTCGGAGAGAAAGTTATAATTGGTGATGGGCTTCTGGGTCTCCAGCGTGGGGTTGGGCGTGTTGGCGTTCACCACTCTGGGCGCGACCTGATCCTGCCGCGCCGCATAGATGGGGTACTCGCCCCGGATGCGCTCCTGAAAGGCCGCCGGCTCTTGCGCCGCAATGGACAAAATGGCGGGAAAGCGCAGCTGGCAAATGACCTCGATCAGCGGCGGCGCAACATATTGATACCGATCCTCCGAGCCAAACATACCCTCGTCCCCTTCCCGTGCGTTTGCCTGTTTTTTTGATTTTACCCCGTTTTGCGGGAAAAGTCAATCGCTCCCCCCAGTTCATAAATTTTTCAAAAATTTTTCTCCTCCGGCCCTTGACATCCCATGAAAAATATTTTATGATAGTCCTGTAATTAGGAATCGTTACTGTTAGTTAAACATTTCCAAACTACAATATTTTTAAGGAGGAACAAAATTATGGCTAAGTTTGTTTGCACGGTCTGCGGTTACGTTCACGAGGGGGACTCCGCCCCCGCTTCCTGCCCCGTCTGCAAGGCTCCCGCTTCCAAGTTTGTGCAGCAGGGCGCCGACATGGTCTGGGCCGCCGAGCACGTGGTGGGCGTGGCGCAGGGTGCGCCTCAGGAGATCATTGACGGTCTGCGGATGAATTTTGAGGGCGAGTGCACCGAGGTCGGTATGTATCTGGCCATGGCCCGCGTGGCGCACCGCGAGGGCTACCCCGAGATCGGCGAGTATTGGCGTCGCGCCGCTCTGGAGGAGGCCGAGCACGCCGCCAAGTTTGCCGAGCTGCTGGGCGAGGTGCTCACCGACTCCACCAAGAAGAACTTGGAGATGCGGGTGGAGGCCGAGTGCGGCGCAACTCAGGGCAAGTTTGATCTGGCCAAGAAGGCCAAGGAGCTGAATCTGGACGCCATCCACGACACCGTCCATGAGATGGCCCGGGACGAGGCCCGCCACGGCAAGGCTTTCAAGGGTTTGCTGGAGCGGTATTTCGGTTAAACTATCTCCAAAGGAGGAAAATTCAATGGATAAGTATGTCTGTGTCTGTGGCTATGAGTACGACCCCGCCGTGGGCGATCCCGACGGCGGCATCGCTCCCGGCACGCCTTGGGAGGACATTCCCGACACTTGGGTCTGCCCCGTGTGCGGTCTGGGCAAGGACGCCTTTTCTAAGGCGTAAGCAAAACAAAGCGAAACTGACAGCGGGTGAGGCGTTTGAAACGCCTCACCCGCTCTTTTGTTTTATCTGTATTCTTTTTGTAAAAGTGGGCTATATTTGATCTGCGATCCAATCTTACACAAAGGAGTTGTTTTCATGGAATCCAAGGTCCTTCACAAGTTTGTCTACGGTCTCTTCCTCCTCTCCGCCCAGCAGGACGGCAGGGACAACGGCTGCATCGTCAACACCGCCGTTCAGGTGGCTGACGATCCCCTTCGGGTCTCGGTGGCGGTCATCAAGGAGAACCTCACCTGCCAGATGATCGCCGCCACAGGCCGCTTCAACCTCACCTCTCTGGCGGAAAGCACTCCCTTTTCTGTCTTTCAGCACTTTGGGATGCAGTCGGGGCGGAACACCGATAAGTTTGCCAACTTTGACGGGGTGGCCCGCAGTGAAAACGGCCTCACCTATCTCACCGGCGGCAATATGTACCTCTCCGCCCAAGTGGTGGAGACCATTGATCTGGGCAGCCATATCCTCTTTATCGCCGAACCCACCCAAGGGGAAGTTCTCTCCGACGCGCCCTCCTGCTCCTACGACTACTACCGCGCCAACATCAAGCCTCAGCCCCGGCCCGCCACCGCCAAAAAGTCTTGGGTGTGCACCGTGTGCGGCTATGTCTATGAGGGGGCGGAAGTGCCCGACGGCTACCTCTGTCCCCTGTGCAACCACGGCAAGGAATACTTTGTCCCCGCGGAGGATTGAGCCTTTCGCAACCGGCGGTTGCGAAACTTCCGTGTTCTCTTACTGGACTGCAACCGCCCCGCCGTGGTACAATAGGCTCACAAAAAGAGAAAGGAAGTGCGCCATATGACCATGGGACAACGCATCGCCCAGCGGCGCCGGCAGTTGGGGCTTTCGCAGGAGGCTCTGGCCGACGCGGTGGGGGTCTCCCGTCAGGCGGTGAGCAAGTGGGAGCTGGACGAGGCCCAGCCTGACGCCGCCAAAATCGTCCTTCTGGCCCAAGCTTTGGGCATCACCACCGACGAACTGCTGTTAGGGGAGGCGGAGGCGGAAAATCCCGCTGTGCAAGCCCCTCCCGGTACACCTCGGCCCGATCATCTGGGCCGTCTGGAAAAGCTGGTCAGAAAACATGGCTATAAGGTAGGATATGTCCTCATCGCGTGGGGGTTGGCGCTGCTGCTATTCGCCGGGGCAGGATTTCTCATGTTCCGAGGTTTCTTTACCGCTGCCGACGAGAGCTATCGGGATTTTAACGTTTTTTCTTCCAGTCTTGTTCCCGAATGGAACGGTCAAGGCAGTATCACTTTTGAGCCTGCCGACGGCGTTACCCTCACCGACGAGGAAATTGCCCTCATCGAGCGGGAACTGGCAGGTCAGGTGGGGTTTTCCCAAAAGCCCGTCCAAGCGGCGGCCCACGCCTTTTCTCCCACCCTCCAGCGGGCAGTGTACGCGGTCTTGGCCCTCCCCGCCATTTTTGGCGCGGCGTTGGTGGTCACGGGGGTCGTGGTCATCGTCAAATACAAGGGCAAGGAATAAACACAAAACTCCGGGAGGAAAACCTCCCGGAGTTCTTTTTATACCCGTTATGCCGCCGCCACCACATGGTACATCAGCATGAAGTGGGCGACCGAGCCTAACAGGATAAACACATGGAAGATCTCATGGCAGCCGAAGCGGGGGTTGTTCCGGCCCGGCCATTTCACCGCGTACAGCACACCGCCCACGGTGTAGAGGATGCCGCCAAAGAGCAGCCAGAACAGCCCCGGCGCGCCCAACACCTGCCACAGGGGGTAGAGGGCGATCACCGCCAGCCAGCCCATAAACAGGTACACCCCTGAGGTCACCCACCGGGGAGAGTTGACCCAAAACAGAGTCATAATGATCCCCAGCACGGCCAGCCCCCAAATGACGCCGAACAGCGTCCAGCCCCACGCTCCCGCAGTGCGAAGGGGCATCAGGCAAAGAGGGGTATACGTCCCGGCGATGAGCAGATAGATGGAACAGTGATCCAGCTTTCTGAGGGCGATGCGCCCCCCCACCGGAGTGTTGAGGCAGTGGTAAAGGCAGGAGGCTGTATACAGCAGGATCATCGACGCGCCGTAAATGGCAAAGGACACCACCGCCCATGCCCCCAAGCCCCGGCTCACCGCCCGCACCAGCAGCAGCGCCGTCCCCCATACGCCCAACGCAGCCCCCGCGCCGTGGGTGATGGCCGACCAAGGCCGCAGGCCGTCGTAGGGATCACGCCCCTTCTCCTCATGGCGGCGGCGCTTGGGCGCAGGCCGGGCCACCATGGTTTGATCCTCCCAAGAAATGCACTCGTCCATAGAACCTTGCTCCTTCGTTTTTCGCTGGCTGTATTATAACTCCGCTTATCCTTCTATGTCAATATTAAAATCACTAAATCTAATTTTAATTATTAGATTCTCTTTGACAAAAAGCGTCCCTGCCCAGAATACCCCGGGCAGGGACGCTTCATACCTATGGGAAAGGATTATTCCTCGTCAAGCTCCGCAGGCGCAGCGCTCTCGCCCTCCACGGCGGTGACGTTCTCACTCTCGGCGAACATCTCGCCGAGACCCTCTTGAAGCTCGGTGTCGTTCTGGATGGCGTTGGCCACGGCGGCATAGCCGCGGCGAGCGTCCTCATCGGGGATCACGTCGTACTTGCGGTATTGGCTCAGGCCCGAACCGGCGGGGATGAGCTTGCCGATGATGACGTTCTCCTTCAGGCCCAGCAGGTGATCCACCTTGCCCTTGATGGCCGCCTCGGTGAGTACCTTGGTGGTCTCTTGGAAGGAAGCGGCGGAGAGGAAGGAATCGGTGGCCAGCGAGGCCTTGGTAATGCCCAGCAGCAAGCGGGTGGCGGTGGGCAGCACCAGCGGCAGGCCGTCCTTGGTCTCCCCCGCGTCGATGCGGGCCTGAACGGCCTCCTGCGCGTCCAAGAACTCGCTAAGTTCAATGGTCGCGCCGGAGAGAAGGTCGGAGTCCCCGGCCTCCTCCACGCGCACCTTCCGCATCATCTGGCGGCAAATGACCTCAATGTGCTTGTCGTTGATATCCACGCCCTGCTGGCGGTAGGGCTTCTGGACTTCCTGCGTCAGGTAGTCGTACACCGCGTGGATGCCCCGCACCCGCAGAACGTCCTGAGGATACAGCGCGCCGTCGGTGAGCATCGTGCCCTTGGCAACCTCGTCCCCGTCCTTGACGCGAATACCGCTGTTGACGGGCAGGGCGTAGGTGACCACCTCGCCGTCGTCGGCGGTGATGGTGACGTTGACCATATTGGAGCGCTTGCCCTCTTCAATGGACACCTTGCCGCCGATCTCGGCCAGCTGGGCCATCTTCTTGGGCTTGCGGGCCTCAAACAGCTCTTCCACGCGGGGCAGACCTTGGGTAATATCCCCGCCGGCGACGCCGCCGGTGTGGAAGGTACGCATGGTGAGCTGGGTGCCCGGCTCGCCGATGGACTGGGCGGCGATGATGCCCACCGCTTCGCCTGCGCCCACGCGCTCGCCGATGGCCAAGTTCATGCCATAGCACTTGGAACACACGCCGCTGCGGGCCTGACAGGTCAGCACGCTGCGGACTTCCACCTCGTGGATGCCGTGGGCCTCCAGAATGGCGGCGTCCTCGGGCATGAGCATGGTCTCGGTATCAAAGAGCAGCTCGCCGGTCTCCGGGTCGGTGACAGGATGGGTGAGGTAACGGCCCTTGAGACGCTCGCCAAAGGGCTCGATGACCTGACCGTTCTCCGAGATCTCGGAGACCATGATGCCGTCGCAAGTGCCGCAGTCATCCTCGCGGATGATGACCTCCTGCGCCACGTCCACCATGCGGCGGGTCAGGTAGCCGGAGTCCGCAGTACGAAGGGCGGTATCCGTCAAGCCCTTGCGCGCGCCTCTGGAGGAGATGAAGTATTCCAGCACGGACAGGCCCTCGCGGAAGTTCGCCTTGACGGGGATCTCGATGGTACGGCCGGAGGTGTCCGCCATCATGCCGCGCATACCGGCCAGCTGGCGGATCTGGGCGATAGAACCACGGGCGCCGGAGTCCGCCATCATCCAGATGGGGTTGTAGCGGTCAAGGCCCGCCATCAGCGCGTCGGCCACATCCTTGGTGGTCTTTTCCCACGCCTGAACGGACAGGCGGTAGCGCTCCTCATTGGTGAGGAAGCCGCGCTTATACTGCCGCTCGATCTTGATGATCTCCTGCTCGGTGGCGTGGATCATCTCGTCCTTGGCGGCAGGCACCGTCATGTCGTAGATGGAGACGGTGAGAGAGCCTTGGGTGGAGTAGTGATAGCCCTTTGCCTTAATGGTGTCCAACACATCGGCGGCCACGGTAAAGCCGTATTTGTTGATGCACTTGTCCACGATGGGGCCAAGCTGCTTCTTGCCCACGATAAAGTTGATCTCGGGGTCAAAGGCGTGTTCGGGATCGCTGCGGTCGACAAACCCCAAGTCCTGCGGGATGCCCTCGTTGAAGATCAGCCGTCCCACGGTGGTACGCACCAGCTTGTGCTCCACCACGTCGCCGTTTTGACGCTCCCGACGTACCAAGATCGGCTCGTGGAGATCCAGCGTCCCCTCGTCATAGGCCAACCGGGCCTCGTTGTCGTCGGCGTAGGAGCGGTAGTAGAAGGCGGGCAACGCGCTGCCCTTCAGGCCCTCGCACAGGCCGGCCAGCGTGCGGCGGTAGCCCGTGTATTGCTCCTCGTCCTTCACCCAGACCTGATCTTCGGGGACGATCTCCCCGGCCTTCACGGCCTTGTTCACCTCGGCGGCATTCTTGTAGCAGCGCTCCGCCACCGGCTCAGGGTCGCGCTCATAGGTGAGGTAATAAGAGCCCAGCACCATATCCTGCGTGGGGATGTTCACCGGGCCGCCGTCCTGAGGACGCAGGAGGTTGTTGGCGGAGAGCATAAGGATGCGGGCCTCCGCCTGCGCCTCTGCGGACAGGGGGACGTGGACGGCCATCTGGTCGCCGTCAAAGTCGGCGTTGAAGGGGGTACACACCAGCGGATGGAGCTTGATGGCGCGGCCCTCCACCAGCACCGGCTCAAAGGCCTGAATGCCCAGACGGTGAAGGGTCGGCGCGCGGTTGAGCATCACAGGGTGATCCTTGATGACAAAGTCCAGCGCGTCCCAAACCTCGCTCTTGCCCTTGTCCACCATCTTCTTGGCGGACTTGATGTTGTTGGCGTGGCCGTCCTCCACCAGCTTCTTCATCACGAAGGGGCGGAACAGCTCAATGGCCATCTCCTTGGGGAGGCCGCACTGGTAGATCTTCAGCTCCGGGCCGACTACGATGACCGAACGGCCGGAGTAGTCCACGCGCTTGCCCAGCAGGTTCTGGCGGAAACGGCCCTGCTTGCCCTTGAGCATATCGCTGAGGCTCTTGAGGGCGCGGTTGTTCGCCCCGGTGACGGCGCGGCCGCGGCGGCCGTTGTCAATGAGGGCGTCCACCGCCTCTTGGAGCATCCGCTTCTCGTTGCGGACAATGATGTCGGGGGCTTTGAGCTGAATGAGCCGCTTCAGGCGGTTGTTGCGGTTGATGACCCGGCGATAGAGGTCGTTTAAGTCGCTGGTGGCGAAGCGTCCGCCGTCCAGCTGCACCATGGGACGAATTTCGGGGGGGATCACAGGCAGAACGTCGATGATCATCCACTCCGGCTTGTTGCCAGACACCCGGAAGGCGTCCACCACCTCCAGCCGCTTGACGATGCGGGCCTTTTTCTGCCCGGACGCATCCTGAAGCTCCGCGCGAAGTTGCTCGGAAAGCTCCTCCAGATTCACGTCCTGAAGCAGCTTCTTCACCGCTTCCGCGCCCATACCGGCTTGGAAGTCGTCCTCGTACTTCTCCCGGTAGTCCCGGTATTCCTTCTCGGTGAGGATCTGATTCTTGGCCAGCGGCGTAAAGCCGGGGTCGGTGACAATATACGCCGCAAAGTACAGCACCTTTTCCAAGATGCGGGGGGAGATATCCAGCAGCAGACCCATGCGGGAGGGGATACCCTTGAAATACCAGATGTGGCTCACCGGGGCGGCCAGCTCGATGTGGCCCATGCGCTCCCGGCGCACCTTGGAGCGGGTGACCTCCACGCCGCAGCGGTCGCAGATCTTGCCCTTGTAGCGGATCTTCTTGTACTTGCCGCAGTGGCACTCCCAGTCCTTGGTCGGCCCAAAGATCTTCTCACAGAACAGGCCGTCCCGTTCGGGCTTCAGGGTACGGTAGTTGATGGTCTCCGGCTTCTTCACTTCGCCGTAAGACCACTCCCGGATCTGTTCAGGGGAGGCAATACCGATCTGAATAGCGTCAAATTCTGCGTAACTCATATTTTCCGCCTCCCTTTCTTAGTCGTCTTGGCCATCTTCAAGGATGACCTCGTCAGAGAGGGAGAAATCTCCCTCTTCATCGTCGTCCACGGCTTCCTCGCCGGAAACCTCCAGATCGTCGTCGTCCGAGCCTTCCTTCAGGGAGTAGCCTGCGGCGGAGAACTCCGATTCCTTCCCGCCCTCGTAGCCGTAGAAGTCGTCGTCGATGTGGAAATTGCCGGGCTGGTAGGTGTCGTCGTCCTCGTCCTTGAGTTCAATGACCTCGCCGGCCTCATCCAGCACCTTGATATCCAGACACAGGGCCTGAAGCTCCTTCACCAGAACCTTGAACGCCTCAGGGACGCCGGGGGCGGGGACGTTGTGGCCCTTGACGATGGACTCGTAGGTCTTCACACGGCCCACCACGTCGTCCGACTTCACCGTGAGCATCTCCCGGAGAGTATAGGCCGCGCCGTAGGCCTCCAAGGCCCACATTTCCATCTCGCCGAACCGCTGGCCGCCGAACTGGGCCTTGCCGCCCAAGGGCTGCTGGGTGACCAGAGAATACGGGCCGGTGGAGCGGGCGTGGATCTTATCGTCCACCAGATGGTGGAGCTTGAGGAAGTACACATAGCCCACCGTGACCCGGTTGTCGAACCGTT